>NZ_JAYWLR010000007.1:0-112049 GCF_040946405.1 Corynebacterium sp. LK2510
GACGGGTGAGTTCGGTGCTGTTGCAAGTGCGGGTATGAATGAGTTCATTTTTGTAGGAACCGTTGGCATTTTCGGCTAAGGCATTGTCGTAGGAGTCACCGACCGTCCCAGTAGAGGCCGTGATTGCGTGCTCGGCTAGACGCTCGTTGTAGACAATGCTGACGTAGTGCGATCTGTGATCTGCATGGTGAACAAGGCCCGCTGTGTTCTTGGCACACACAATGGCTTGATTTAAGCGCCTGCAGCGGCAACGCCTCGGTACGCATCGAATCGGACAACGCCCACTCGACGATCCGACGGGAGTACACGTCAGTCACGAACGCTGTGTACACGAAGCCGCCCCGCGTGCGGACGTACGTCATGTCAGCGACCCATAGACGGTTGGGTCTACAGGCCTTGAATTCACGGTTAACGAGGTCAGCATCGCGCATCCGGGCCCGTAGGCTTACGGGTGGTGATGGGTGCACCACCTTTTGCCTTTCCGGACAGGTCTGCTAGGCGCATCAACCGGGCAGTCTGTTCGCGACCAATATCACTACCTTCACGTCGAAGCGCGTGCCACATTGTCTGCACGCCGTACACGCCGTCATTGCCAGCGTGAACCTCGCGAATGTGCTCCACGAGGGCAGCATCGCAAACGCGGCGAGTGCTCACGCCACGTGCTTTGTGTTGGCGGTACCCGCGCGAGGTGATAAATCCTGCCTCACGATGATTCCTTAACGTCTGGCAGATGAACTCGACTGTGAAACGATCCCGCTGTCTATCGATGAATTGGATCATCTCCGACGTTGTGGGTCGAGTTCTGACGCGAAAAAAGCCGATGCGGCCTTCAACAATTCATTGGTGTCACGTAGCTCCTGAACTTCGCGGCGTAGCCTGGCATTTTCAGCAGCCAGGTCGTCAGGCAGACGTTCGGGAACTCGTCCTTCGCGGCGAGCTGCCTGCGTCCATTGGCGGGCTGTGTGCCATGAGACGCCCAGTTTGGGTGCCACAATCTTGCACGCTTCCTGCGTGGAAACATTCTCCACCAGAATGGGGTCTTCTACGAGGCGGACAACGCGGTCCTTCGCATCCTGGTCAAAACTCCTCGGCATGCTCCAAACTTTCCCATCTACTCAAACGGAACAAAACCCGGGGCACTTCAAAGACCCGTTCGGGAGATAGTGTCGCACCCTGGTGGACTATGCTGGAGCGATGTTGCATGCGTTCATTGACGAGTCTGAGTACAAGGACAAGTACTTCATTCTCACCGCTCTGATAGTCGAAGATGAAAAGCTTCAGGCATTGGATAATGAGCTCGCGACACTAGTGTTCGACTACTTCCTCGAAACAGATGTCAAAGCTGATGCTGAATTGCATGGTTACGATCTCCTCCAGCAAAAGGGTGACTGGGAATCTGTACACATGAACATTGCAGCATCGATTTACAAAAAGGCTCTGGGCATCATCGATGAACACGGGGCAGCGCTTTACATCGAGGTCATTGACAGAGAAGCCCAACGAAGCCGCTACAAGTATCCGTACAATCACCGCAAGCTGGCAATTGGCTACATTTTGGAGAAAGTAAACAGTTACGCCTACCGTCGCGGAGAAACTGTCAAGGCTTATCTAGACGACCATTACACTGCTCCTGAAGGTCGAAAAGAGTTCATTGAATACAAAGCAACGGGAACCTTCGGCTACAAAAGCTCAAAACTCCTGAATATTGAAGAAATGGAGTTCTACGACTCCAGAACGCTGTATGGATTGCAAGCCTCAGACCTTTGTTGCTACATCTATCAACGGCATTTGTGCGCAGAAAAAGCACATCCACGTGCACAAAAGCTACAGGACAAACTCTGGTCGATCTTTGCAGATCTTCGAGCAAGAGGCTACACAAGAATCTGGCCTTAGAAGCACGAAAACCCCGCGAGGCGGGGTTTCGGCAATGTGGAGTTGCGAACGCTCGCAATCTCTACACCCACAATGTAGCGCGCGCGACTGTCTAGAGTCAACAGTTCGTGTCAATTGAGTTGATCCGGTGGTTTATCTAGATGCGGCCAAAATTGACTGAAATTATCGAGCTGTCTCCCGTAGAGTCTGATGCACTGTGGGGAGTGAAGGGGCTAAAGCTTGTTGAGATTTCCACCGGTATCTCCACTGGTTCTTCTGTTCGCCAGCCTCGAGAGCTTAACTGGATGAACAGAGAGCGGTAGCGCTTAGCAGATACGAGACCGAGGTGATGTGCCCGCATGATGAGTGCTGCGATTGAGACGGCATACTGGGCCTTGATTCTCGCATACCCTTCCAGGGTCAAATACTCGCTGAATATTTCCCGAGCATCTTTTTCCGGAACGAGAAAAGCGCCGGCGAACAAATTTGCTTCTGATTCACGCACCTTTTCGATGCCAGGTCGGATATACGTATGGAGGACTAGATGTCCGAGCTCGTGAGCCCGGGTGAATCGAACACGCCCACCGTCTTGTTTCTCGGTGGTGGCGATTAAGCCACGTCCTTCAGGATTGAATGCTGGACTAGACGCTCCATCGATCCTGGAAATATCAACGAAATTGTTGGTGATGGTGCAGACCCGGTGCCCTGCATTTTCGATGGCGTGAGTGACATTGAATACCGGACCTGAGGTAGGGATTCCTAATCGTCTTCTGGTTTCAGCTGCCGCAGATTCGATCAACGGCAGTGGAAGTGGTGCAGTTCGATCCGCTAGATCATCCTCGAGCAGCGGAACTACGGGGGAGCTGGAGGGTTCTGATAGAAGCGCATTCTCGGCTTCGTAGAAGGTTGAGGCAAATGCATTCTGTACTTTTGCTGGCACTTTGTAAGTGCGGAAATTGAGGGCGCCAGATCCGTAATGAGAAGGGGACGCTTCAAAGTAGGAGGAAGGAATCTTGAATGCAAAGACGGCCTTTTGGATGAGGTCGTGGTTCTCCGTGCGCCCATTCTCCGCCTCGGAGAGCGTCGATTGGGTGCATCCGAGACGTTGAGCGAATTCCTTTTGCGTCATGCCCATGGAATGGCGCAGATCCTTCAATCGCTGGCTATGAAAAATCCTCATCCTTCTCGACTTCTAGCTCATAGTTGTAAATAGCATTGGGGTCAAAAGAGGCCTTAGGGAGCATCTCAGATTGTCCTGGAAAAAGCTGAATTGCGAGGTCAGCTTCTCCCTTTCGAAGGTTTCCTTTTCGAGATTGCCTAATAGCCATGAGATTGAAGTTGTAGGAATCCACTGAACTAGGGTTTTCCCAGCTGATAAATGCCAAACTGGGCGACTGCAGCTCCAATTCGTATAGGGCAAGTTGTTGTTGGATCACAGGGTCTTGATCAAGTTGGGGGATAGGGCTATCAACCAAGCTCAGTTGTTTGAGTTTCGCTAGCCTGATTTCGAGACCAGTATCTTCCTCGCGGAGACAAACAGCTTGGTTTAAGTTGTGGGCACTCTCATCCAATGTGAATCCCTTGACTGGATTGTCATGCAGATAGTCGAAGGCGCCACTGCGAACGATATGGGATAACAATGCCTTCTTATTCGCTCGAAACGTTCCAAGGTTTGCCTTCCGCGCTTTCTTGATTCCCTGAGTGAGAGCGAACTGAACCGGCTCGGCAAGTTTGTTCATTGTTTCATGAAACTGTTCTGGTGAATGGCGCATAACGCGAGCTCCAATGTTTCAAATGGATAGAGAGTATCGCTACTGCCGATAATATAGCACACATTGAAACATGTTAACGTGGCAAATTAACCAATCACCTTGAACCGCGCCCGCCGACGCTCCGCCTCCGACTCCTCCCGCGACGCCACCTCGGCCGCCAGTCGCTCCCGCTCCTTCGCCATGAGTGCGTCCAGCTCTCCGGGTAGGGTGTCCAAACCTTCTTCCCAGAGGTGGCCGTAAACGTCCAAAGTCGTGGTGGCTGACGAGTGGCCGAGCATGAGTTGCACGGTCTTGACTTGACGTCCGCGCCAACAGCGATCGCGAGCGACGCGGCCGTGTGCCGTAGCTCGTAGGTATCCAGGTCGCCGATGCCGGTGTGGATCAAGATCGTGGCACAGATTTTGCGCCACCGGGCGGTGGTCCAGACGTGGCCGTGCTCGTCGGGTACGAGCCATGCGTCATCGTCTCGCCCGTCCGCAGCGGCCGCCCGCAGCTGTAGTACCTCGCCGCCGATGGGGACGTCTCGGTGTTTGTAGGTCTTGACGTCGCCGATGTGCCCGAGGTCATCGACGTCACGGCGAATCGCTAGGCGCCCGCGCGCGACGTCGAGGTCGCGCACTTTCAGTCCTTTGGCTTCGCCTGGGCGTAGCCCCGTCATGAGCAGCACCCGCAGCAGTAATTTGGCGGCGTCTGTTGGGGCGGCGTTGAGGATTGCGTCGATCTCCCAGACTTTGAGGTAGCGGCGCTCGGCTTTCGCCTGCCGGAGCACGTCACCCGACTTGAGCGGGTTGAAGTGCCCCGGGTTTTGTTCCTGGGCATTTGCCTTGATTTTCATTCTCTCGTGATTTGGGTTGCCAGTCCACAACTCTTCTTCTACTTCTGCCGGCGTACGGTAGCCGAGACTTTGGTGAAGCCTTGATTCGTTCCACCACGTGACCCACTCAAAGGTCGCGACTTCTACATCGACCACATCGATCCAAGTGCGGGTATGAATGAGTTCATTTTTGTAGGAACCGTTGGCATTTTCGGCTAAGGCATTGTCGTAGGAGTCACCGACCGTCCCAGTAGAGGCCGTGATTGCGTGCTCGGCTAGACGCTCGTTGTAGACAATGCTGACGTAGTGCGATCTGTGATCTGCATGGTGAACAAGGCCCGCTGTGTTCTTGGCACACACAATGGCTTGATTTAAGCGCCTGCAGCGGCAACGCCTCGGTACGCATCGAATCGGACAACGCCCACTCGACGATCCGACGGGAGTACACGTCAGTCACGAACGCTGTGTACACGAAGCCGCCCCGCGTGCGGACGTACGTCATGTCAGCGACCCATAGACGGTTGGGTCTACAGGCCTTGAATTCACGGTTAACGAGGTCAGCATCGCGCATCCGGGCCCGTAGGCTTACGGGTGGTGATGGGTGCACCACCTTTTGCCTTTCCGGACAGGTCTGCTAGGCGCATCAACCGGGCAGTCTGTTCGCGACCAATATCACTACCTTCACGTCGAAGCGCGTGCCACATTGTCTGCACGCCGTACACGCCGTCATTGCCAGCGTGAACCTCGCGAATGTGCTCCACGAGGGCAGCATCGCAAACGCGGCGAGTGCTCACGCCACGTGCTTTGTGTTGGCGGTACCCGCGCGAGGTGATAAATCCTGCCTCACGATGATTCCTTAACGTCTGGCAGATGAACTCGACTGTGAAACGATCCCGCTGTCTATCGATGAATTGGATCATCTCCGACGTTGTGGGTCGAGTTCTGACGCGAAAAAAGCCGATGCGGCCTTCAACAATTCATTGGTGTCACGTAGCTCCTGAACTTCGCGGCGTAGCCTGGCATTTTCAGCAGCCAGGTCGTCAGGCAGACGTTCGGGAACTCGTCCTTCGCGGCGAGCTGCCTGCGTCCATTGGCGGGCTGTGTGCCATGAGACGCCCAGTTTGGGTGCCACAATCTTGCACGCTTCCTGCGTGGAAACATTCTCCACCAGAATGGGGTCTTCTACGAGGCGGACAACGCGGTCCTTCGCATCCTGGTCAAAACTCCTCGGCATGCTCCAAACTTTCCCATCTACTCAAACGGAACAAAACCCGGGGCACTTCAAAGGGCTTGGCACCACTACTTAGATCGGCGGCCTCGAATCTGATAAGGTGGAGCTATCACGACCGGTTCCGCCCTTTGGGGTCCAGGGCCGGTCTTCATTTTTCTGCAGCGCTGGAGGAGGATACCGAGCATGGTCGAGCGCTTGCCCAAGGTCTTCAAGACCTACGACGAGCAGATCACTCTACTGCGGTCCCGTGGCATGCGCATCGACGACGCGGAGTATGCGCGAGCTGTCCTTGAACAGGTCAACTCCTACCGCCTGTCGGGCTATTGGTATTCGCTGCGGCGCATGTCTGAGAACTCGCCTGGCAGAAGCGACGACTTCGTTGATGGGACAACGTTTGAACACGTCACCGCGCTCTACAACTTCGATGAACGCCTGCGTTCACAGCTATTTCAGGTTGTGAGCACGATCGAGTTGGCCTTGCGTGCGATGCTCGGATACGAGCTGGGCCGAGTCGACCCGCATATCCATCTACGCCCTGACCTTCTTGGACCCTTGGCTCGTGCACCGCAGTCTGCGGATGAGCCTTCAGCTGATTACAACCGGTGGCTGAGTCGATACCGCAAGGAACTGAGCGCTTCGCGTGAAGACTTCGTTGCTCACCACAAAGAGACATACGGTGGCCGCCTGCCCATTTGGGCGGCTGTCGAGGTCATGGATTTCGGAGCCCTCAACTACCTGTATCGTCTTTCGCCGGAAAACGTACGTCAGGACATCGCGGCTCGTACAAATCTCACGCCTGCACAACTGGGCTCGTGGATTAAGTCGCTGAATATCGTACGCAACTACTCCGCGCACCACGCACGGATGTTCCACCGTGTCTACGTGCTACAACCCCGACTTCCACGTTTAGGGAAGGACCCAGATTTGGATGCGGTACGAGGCGTGATGAATCGCTGCTTCGGGCAACTCACGCTGATTCAGTATCTGATCACAGTCCTTGATCTGCGTGGACGACATATCCTTCCCGAGGTTGTAGCTACCTACCCCACAACCGTGGCACCTGTCCCTATCAGTCATATTGGTGCACCACACGATTGGCACGAGCTCTCACTGTGGCGCACCAGCTAGTCCTTCACATAGAAATCGCACGCATACCCATCCGCCGATAACGGCAGCCCCTCAGCCCAGTCGGGTGTAATGGCCGTGAGCGCACAGATCTCGTTCACAGTGGCGGTGGTGGTTTCGACGACGACCTCGTCGTGGACGTGCATCACGATCCTGGGCCCAGCGTCCGCTACTTGGCGCATACCGTAGGTGAGGAGGTCGCAGGCGACGGCCTGCACTGATGCCCTCGTGAGTGATGGACGTGCCACCGAACTTGTTCTCATCCGGTCGTGGCTTCACATAAGCGAGCCAGCGCCCCACCCCGAGATCAACCGCGCGCTCAGCGCTGTAAACCCAGGTGGGAAAACTCGGGGCAATTCATTAGACTTTCCCGTCATGACACTCGATGCCACTGGGCTGCCCGAGGCGACTGTGACAACCGACGCTGATCGGGTTCCTTCGCTTCTCGACGCCACCTGCGAGGACTACGTCTACGACCTAGCGGAAATCTCGCCGACGCTGGCTACTAAGATCGGCGTTGAGGGCTACGACCATGAGCTGCAGGACTTCGGCCCGGAATACTGGGACCGCGTTGCTGACCGCCTGCGCGACATGGTTGCCGACATCGACGCTCTCAACGACTGCACGGACGAGTCCGACGATGAGGACGACTTCGACAACACCGACCACCTCACCGCCGCGATCCTGCGCGAGCGTCTCACGCTCGAGCTTGACCTGCACCACCAGGGCGAGTTCCTGCGCATGCTCAACAACATCGACTCCCCGGTGCAGCACATCCGCGATGCCTTCGCAATGATGCCGAAGGTGACTCCCGCAGACCTGGACAACGTTGAGTCGCGCCTCAACCAGGTGCGTAACTCCCTGCACGGCTACCGCGAGTCTCTTGCCGAAGCCGCAGCCCAGGGCAACGTAGCTACCCACCGCCAGATCGACGCCGTGATCAACCAGTGCGAGGCCTTCGCCGAGGACGAGTCCTTCCTCGAGCGCCTCGGCTTTCCGCCCGAGCACCCCGCCGTGGTCGAGGCCAAGGACGCTTTCGAGGAGATGGCGGACTGGCTATCTACCGAGTTGTCCGTGCAGGCGGACCACGAGGACGGTGTGGGCCGCGAGCGCTACGAGCTGTTTTCGCAGTACTTCCTGGGAACGAAAATCGACGTCGACGAGGCGTACGATGCGGTCCTGCATGATCTTGAGGAGACCGTCGAGAAGCAGCGCGAGATCGCGCACGAGCTTTTCGGCTCGGACTGCACGGTGCAGGCTGCTTATCGACGCCTCAACGAAGACGAGCGCTACACCCTCCACGGCATCGATGAACTGCGCGAATGGGTGCAGGAAACCACCGGCGCGGCGATGGACGTCTTCGCGCGCGACTACTTCACCCTCCCGGACCCGGTGCGCACGCTCGCCTTCGACGTCGATAAGGGCGGCTCGGGTGGGGTTTACTACACCCCGCCGAGCGACGACTTCCTGCGCCCGGGAACGATCTGGTGGTCCGTGCCGGAAGGCCGCGACACCTTTCACACCTGGCAGGAGACGGCGCACGTCTTTCACGAAGGCGTGCCCGGCCACCACATCCAGCACGCCACGGCGCTGACCCAGCGCTCCGAGCTCAACCTGTGGCGCCGCGCCGTGAACTGGAACGCCGCGCACAGCGAGGGCTGGGCGCTCTACGCTGAGCACCTCATGACGGAAGCTGGCTTCTTCGACGACCCGGCGCTGCGCCTCGGACTGCTCAGCACCCGCCGCCTGCGCCTCGCGCGCGTCGCCGTCGACCTCGGCGTGCACTTGCAGAAGAAGACCCCGGACAAGTCCGGGCCGTGGGATGCCCAGTACGCCAAGTCCTTCCTGCGTGACAACGCCGCTATGTCCGAGTCAGGCATCGCGTTCGACCTTGACCGCTACATGGGCTGGCCTGGCCAAGCACCCGCCTACACCGTGGGCTACCGCGCGTGGATGCAGCTGCGCTACAACGCCACGGCGGCGGGCATGGACTTACGAGAGTTCCACGACAGGGCGCTGCGTCTCGGCTCCATGCCGATGGGGCTTTTGGCACAGGAGTTGCTGCCGAACTAGCGGCTACCTCCTGCGCAGCAGCTGGGGGAGGAACCCGGCGATAAGCAGCACCGCGATTAGTCGGATCAACTGCAGGGCGATCACGGCCGGGCCCGCGCCACCCTCGGCTGACAGCGCCAGGACTGTCTCTAACGCGCCCGGGCTGGTGGCGAGGTAGCCCTCGAAGAAGCTGATGCCCAGCCAGACTGAGACGACCCAGCCCATCGCGGCGCAGGCCGCCATCACCACCACGATGTAGGTCACCGTCACCGGCAGCTCGCGGGCGAACAGCTTTAAGGCGGGCACGGACAGCCCGCCGCCGCACGCCCAGCCGACGGCGAGGAATGCGAGGATTGCCAGTGGTTGTGGCATCACGAGCGGTACGTCAAGAAAAGCACCGACAGCGACCGCCACTAACAGCGGGCCGAACACGCTGGGCACCGGGATGTGCACCAGGCGCGCAAGCGGGCCCGCGCCCGCCGCGATGGCGAGCACTAATAGCCACATCCACCACTGCGCCGCCGGGCGCTCTACCCCGGTGGCACTGGGCGCAACGAGGAACGACGCCGCGATCGGGAGGGTGAGCGACACCGCGAGCAGCCGCAGGTACTGAGTCAGCGCCACGAAACGAATATCCGCGCCGAGGTCGGCGGCGATGGCGGGCATGATCGAAGCACCACCGGCAAGCATGGACAACACCCCGGTCTCCCGGCTCAGCCCGCTGTGGCGGGCGAGCACGAAACCGCCGGCGACCCCCACGCCCGTGGTCACGGCCGCGGCCACGATGCCCGGGACGATGTAGCCAGCCAGCTGGCTCGGCGGCACCCCGTCGAGTGGGAGGGCGGCAAGCACTCCGATAATGCCGCGCGACAGGGCGTAAAAGCGGGTGTCGATGTGCAGTTCCCGAGCCGAGCCCAGCGCCATCGCGCCACTGGCCACAATCGCGCCAAGGATCCACGCTGCGGGGACGTTCACAGCACTAAAAAGCCAGCCCAACGCCACGGACAGAGGGGCGACGATGAGCCAGCGATACATGCTTGATTACCTTACCGGCGGTGTAAAATCCGCCTCATGGCTAAACAGGTGGGCCCACGGTGACCATGGGGGTTGTCGTCGCCGCCGCGTTCGCCGCCGGCTGGGTCGACGCCGTCGTCGGCGGGGGCGGGCTCGTGCTCATCCCCGTCATGCTGGCTTCGACAGGTTTAAGTCCCGCGGGCGCGTTGGCCACCAACAAGGCCACCGCGATCGCTGGCACGGCCTCGGCCGCGATCACGATGGTGCGCCGGGTTGGGGTACCGCGCCACACGTGGGCCTACGCCGTCATCGCAGGGGTGCTGGCCGCCTGCGGTGCGCTGGCAGTATCGATCGTCCCGGCGGAGATCGTCCGTCCGTTGATTATCGTGCTGCTGCTGGCGGTGGGCGTGTTTGTGGCGCTGCGCCCGTCGTTCGGCACGGAGGCCGGCGCGCCCACGGTTACCCCGCGCCGCGTCGCGCTCGGTGGGCTACTTGTCGCTGCGATCGGCTTCTACGACGGGGTCTTCGGCCCCGGTACCGGCATGTTCATCATCATGGGGCTGACCTCCATCTTCTCCCAGGCGTTTTTGCGCTCGGCCGCGATGGCGAAAGTGATCAACGTCGCCACGAATATCGGCGCGCTGGCGGTGTTCATCGCCGGAGGCTTCGTGGTGTGGAAGCTCGTCATCGTTCTCGCGGTGGCCAACGTTCTCGGCGCGCAGCTGGGCGCGCGCACGGCACTCAAGGGCGGATCCACCTTGGTGCGCTGGGCGTTGCTTGTTCTCGTGGTCGTTCTCTGCGCCCGTCTCGGGTGGCAGGAAATGCATAACTCTCTTAGTTGATAAAAGTTTTCACTAGTTTTATGCAATAGTGTTGGCATGACCGATCAGGGACCACCCATTCACAGACGGCCAAACCGCCGCAAGGCAACGGAGGAGAAGATCTACCGCTCCGTTCTCGCTCTCGCGCGGGAGTATGGGTTTAATGCAGTGACCATCGATGCCGTCGTCGCGCACTCGGGGGTTGCGAAGACCACGATCTACCGGCGCTACGACGACCGCAGGGAGATGCTTGCCGACGCCCTCGACAACGTCGTCATCAACATCCCGACGGAATACCCCACGACCTTTGAAGAATTCGAGGCGTTCCTCGCGCAGCTGCAGGATCACCTCGAAAACGAAGTCGGCATCCGACTTATCGGCGCGCTTCTGGCCAGCCACGAAGAATACGTAGAGGAGTGGGGCGACCGCCTCGTCGAGGAGGTACTCGACGGGCTCGAGGTGTACGTCAACGAGGGCATCGAGCGCGGCTTGTTTTCCGAGGATGTCGACGCCCGCATCATCGTGGCGATGGTGGTGGGAAGCATCCTCGTGCGCGCCGCCTTCGAGTACGGCGACCCGAAAACGCACGTGCACAAGCTGGCCACACAGGTCTGGCCGATGCTGCGGGTCGGCGTGGCGGAGGACAGAGATTAAGTCAGGGTGAGGGTGCCGTCGATAAGCTTGGCGAGCGCATACGCAGCGGCGATGAGCACGACGGTGAGCACGACCCACTCGAAGCGGTTGAATGCGCGCTCCCGGTTAGCGCGGCGCGTGAGCACGTAGGGGACGATGCCGGGCACAACCACGAGCGCACCGAGGAGCACGTAGACCGGATCGGCGGCGTAAATGAGCCACAACGAGTAGATAAACCCGATCGCACCGACGAGCACATGGCCACGGGTGTCGCGCGCGGAGATCATCAGGTACAGCGCCGAGAAGATGTAGGGCAGCAGGTACATGATTGTGGCCAGCTGGACCATGGCGTTGTAGGATGCCTCGGACGCGAAGAAGATGAGCACGAACAGCTGGATCACCGCAGTCGAAACCAGTTGAGCGCACCACGGCGAACCGGCAGCATTCGTCGCTGCCAGCTGGCGTGGCAAGAGGCGGTCGTTGGCCATTAGCACCAGCGGCTCGGCGCACAGCATCTGCCAGGAAACATAGGCGCCGAGCACCGACAGGCACAGGCCCAGCGAGATCAACGCCCCGCCCCACGGGCCGACGACGGCCTCGAGGACGGCGCCCATGGAGTTTTCGGGAAGCGCCGCCAGCTCCTCGCGGGTAAGCACACCGTAGGACAGCGTCGACACCGCGACCAGCAGAGCGAGCACCGAGAGGAACCCGACGATGGTGGCGCGGCCGACGTCGCGGCGCGCCTGCGCCTGCTTCGAGTACACGGATGCGCCCTCTATACCGATGAACACCCACACCGTAAACAGCATGATGCCCTGGAGCTGCTGGCTCAGCGGGATGCCGGAACCCTTGCCCCAGAAATCGAGGGTGAACGTGTCCCAGGAGAAGCCGAGGAAGGCAACGAGCACGATGAAGCTGACGATGGGCACGAGCTTCGCGACGGTGGTGACCAGGTTCATCACCGCCGCTTGCTTGATGCCGCGGGAGAGCACGAAGAAGATGGCCCACGTCAGGATCGACACGGCGACCGCCAGGACCCACTGGTTGTGCAGCACCGGAACGTAATGACCCAGGGTGCGGAAGAACAAGGTGGCGTAGCCGACCTGCGCCATGACCGAGCCGAGCCAGTAGCCCAGGCCGGAGGTGAAACCGATGAAATCGCCCAGGCCCGCGCGGACGTAGGAGTACACGCCTGAGTCCAGGTGTGGCTCGCGCCGGGCGAGGATCTGGAAGACGAACGCGATCGACAGCATGCCCACGCCCGCGATCGCCCAGCCGATAAGCATCGCTCCCGGGCTGGCCACCGACGCGATGTTCTGCGGCAGCGCAAAGATGCCGGAACCGATGGTCGATCCGATGATGAGGGAGACCAGCGTCCACATAGTCACCGTGTGCGCCTTATGCGCGGTCGTCATGGAGCACAAGAATACTTGGGGTGGCCCTATTTAATAAATGGGACGCGGTCCGGTTAACTGCTGGAGGGCAAAACCTCGAGCGTGAAGACGGTGAAGGAAGGTTGTCCTGGCTCATAGCGTTGACGCCCGAGCGAGTGGAATGGATCAGCTCCATAGTGGGCAGGGGTGCCGGGGATGTCCCGGTGATTAATGAGGAAGCTGAGCCGCAGTGGAATCTATCGTCCTACCTGTTGCTTTCGAGTTCGTGGCGTGGATCATTCCCGTTTAATTGGGATTTCCAAGCGAAGAGGGCCTTGACCAGAGTGGTTCCCGGCCAAGGCCCTGAATGGGCGGAGCGCTTAGTCCTTGCTATTGCGTCTTGACGTGAGGCTCCAGTAGATGCACATTGCTCCGATTACGGCGACAGTTCCAGCAGCCGCCAAAACCGTAACCTCGCCCGTGCCCCGAGAGATTGCCAAGAGCACGCTCAGCAGCGAGAGCACGATAGCGATGACGCCAGCACCAAACCCTACGCGTTCTGAAACATTCATTTTCAACACCTCCGAGCTGGGATCAGTAGTGCTTAGTTGAGCGGGCCGCAGTTAACCTTGCAAGCAGCGATCTGTTGCTATGGCAGTTCCAATATAGGTCGCGGCTGCCCCTCCGATAACCAAGCTACCGCCCGGCTGCTTTGTGACCGAGCCGTTTGCGACACTGGCAGTGAAGCCATTTTCGTCCAGGTGATCGAACGTCAGTTCCGCCACCCCAGATTCTTCTCAGCTGTAACCTTTTCCATCAATCGAGCTCCACGCAGCAGGCTGTATGAGGTCGGGTTGCGTCCCTCCATCGCTCACATTTTCCTCTTCGTGCGCGCAGTCGCCGGCGCCGTCCACGGATCCTCAGGCCACGGGTGCTTGGGGTAGCGCCCGCGCATTTCCTTGCGCACGTCCTGGTACGGCCCGTCCCAGAAGCTGCGCAGGTCGTCGGTGACGGCGAGCTCGCGCCCGGCGGGCGAGAGAAGGTGGAACAGTACCCGCACGCCGCTGACTCGCGGGCTTGCCGCCAGTCCAAAACATTCCTGCAGCTTGACGCGCACAATCGGCCTGCCTGTCGCGTAAGAGATGCGCGGGTGGGAGCCGCTGGGAACCTCGAGCCGGGCGGGTGCGAGCTCGTCGAGGCGCGCGGCCTCGGGCCAGGGCAGTTGTCGCATCAGTGCGGCACGCATGTCGAGCTTGCTTATCGACGCCCCCTCCGCCAACCGCGCAACCTCCACCGAGTAGTCACCCTCGGAAACGTCCGGCCAGGGTGTGCCGACGTTAGCGTGCAGGAAGTCTAGGCGCTCCTTGAGCTCGCGTGCGGTGTCGTCGAGCTGGAAATCGGCAAAACCAATGCCCGTGAGCGCCTCGGCCGCGGCGGCTGGGTCGAGGCGTACCGGTGTCGAGGTCAGCTCGATGGCGCCGACGGCTGTGACTTTTCGGCCGCGGACTTTGCCGTCGACAAGCGATGCCCGATCCTCGCTGGTGACGAGCTCGGTAGGGAAATCGATCGGGGCTGCCGCGCGGATGACCGCGCCGCCGCGGGTGAGCTGGACCTCGGAGGCGGCGATCCAGTCAGGGGTACTCATCGGTACGGCGAGGCGGGCGCGCGTGCCGCTGGCGAGCAAATACTCCTCGCCGGTGCGCTTGGCCACCCACTGTGGGTAGGCAGCCTTGATGACCTCGCCGGCGGGCACGGGCGGCGTCTGAGAGACGAGCTTTGCCAGCCGGGCGACCTGGTTATTCGGCGGGCGGGCGCGGCTGAGATCACCGCTGAGTCCCTCTGCGAGTGCGGCGACGGTGGGCGCAGCACCGGAACCGTGCGCGAGCAGGGCAGCGCCCAAGCGCGGGTCGAGAGGCATGCGGGCGAGCTGCTCACCGAGCGCGGTGATGGCGCCGTCACCGTCAAGCGCGTTGAGGAGGCGCAGGGTCGCGTGGGCGTCGTCAAGCGCTGGACCCGACGGCGGGGTAATGAGCGGCAGGTCGGGCGAGCCCCACGCCGCCATGGTCAGCGCGGCACCCGTTAGGTCGGAGGTGACGATCTCCGGGGTGATATCGGCTGGGAAGTGCTGGTAATCGGACGGGGAGTACGCGCGTACGACCTCGCCGGGGCCGAGGCGGGCGGCGCGGCCGGCGCGCTGATCCGCGCTCGTCTTCGCCGTCGAGACAGTCACCAGCCCGGTCATGCCGCGGGCGGCGTCGCGGCGCGGGACGCGGGACAGGCCGGCGTCGACGACCCTACGTACCCCGGGCACCGTCAGGGAGGACTCCGCGATCGACGTCGACACGACAACCCGGGCATCACCGTTGAGTGCCTCGTCCTGCTCCGCGCTGGTGAGTCGGCCGTGCAGAGGGGCGGCGCCCGGCAGGTGCCCGCAGACCATGTCGACCTCCCGCGCGCCGGGCACGAAGACCAGGGTTCTGCGGTCGCTTCTTCCGGCCAGATCGGCGACGTGGCGGTAGAACTCGCGCGTGCCCTCGGTGCGGCCCGGGTGGGGCGCGTAGCTGATGTCTATCGGGTGAGTCACGGCTTCGGTGCTGAGCACCCGCGCACCCATATGTGTCGCGAAAGCCTGGGCGTCGAGGGTCGCGGACATGGCGACGAGGTAGAGGTCGTCGCGAAGCACGGCTAGCTCCATGCACATCGCGAGCACGAGGTCGGTGTCGAGCTGGCGCTCATGGACCTCATCGATGATCACCGCACCCACGCCGGTGAGCTCCGGGTCCTTCAAAAGACGGTTGAGCAGCACGCCCGGGGTGACGAATTCGACAAGTGCGCCGGGGGAGTGCTCGCCGCGGATGGAGTAGCCGACCCGGTGGGTGTCAGGGTGTGTGTCTAGGTGCTGTAGGCGCCGCGCGGCCGCACGCACCGCCACTCGGCGCGGCGCTGTGACCAGCGTTTTACCCTTGATGTTGCTGATCGCCGGCGGGATGAGCGTCGTCTTTCCTGTGCCGGGCGGGGCCTCGACGACCAGGGGCCCTTCCGCCGGGAGATCACCGATCACGGCGGCGACGGGCAAGTTCTTGCCGATGGCGTCGAGGTCGAAGGGCGCGTGGGACATGACTGCAAGGGTAGCGCCCGCAGGTACAGCGGCGTGGAAAGGTCGCAACAACTCCGAAACAACTCTCAACAACTCAAAACAATTCGCTGAGCTGCAGAAACGGGGATCTGACCTACCGTTTTCCCGACATAGTTGTTGCAGAGTTGTTTAGAGCATTGTTTTCGGGCACCAAAAACAACTTCCTGGGGAAATGTATGATTGCAGCATGGATTCCCACCCTGAAAGTGTCATTACGCCGCCGCTACCGGCTGATGTTGCGGACGCGCTCCACGCAATTTGGCAGGGCGCTACGGCGGATTCAGTCGAATCGGAGACGCTGGAGATCAAAGAGGATCCCGCTCATCTCAACCATGGAGAGGGCATTGGTGGAAATGCCCAGGCAAAGCTTGTGGAAAAGCTCATCGACGAAGCTATCTGTCTGGCAAACGGAGACTCCGCGATGGGCCACATTGTTGTCGGTATCAGCGATAAGACCGGTGGCCCGAGCGGATTTACCGGAACTGATCTCGATACAGACTTTATTGAGCGAAAAATCTTCGGCGGTACACGGCCGAACCTGCGCGTTGAGGCATCTGATGTCAATTACAGGGGAATACGTCTGTTGGTGATCCGTATCCCGGAAGCTCTCAGTCTTTATACGCGAACACTTGGTCAGGCGCGAAAGAGAAGAGGTTCGGAATGTATTCCACTTAGCGAGGAAGAGAGAAGGGCAATCGCGCAGGAGCGTGCGAACCCGGATTACTCGAATGGCGCGTCAACTTCTTCGGTTGATGACATTGAGATTGCCGTGATTGGCGAAACGCGTCGCCTACTTAAAACTAAGCGAAATCTCGTAGACGGTTCGGACTATGTCCCGAGCACAACGGTGGGGCTCCTTCGCGAGTTAGGTCTTCTCTCCAGGGACGAGACAACACTTAAGCGTGCAGCAGACATTCTTCTGCTTCCAGTTGATCGCCCAGAAGTGATGGTGCGGCACCTATGGCGCCCAATGGTCGGGGCAGACCCGCAAGTTACCGAGATTCTTGATCCTCTTATCGTGGCTTTGCCCCGCTTACGCCGACTCATCGAGGAGCGCGCATCGCAGGAGATTGAACGTATCCAGTTCTCGGATGGCCAGGAGGAAGCGATTCCTCGTTTCCCCGCTCAGGCGATTGATGAAGCGGTAACAAACGCATTTATTCACCGAGATTGGCAGCTCAGCAGGCCGGTAGTGGTCGATCAGTCTCCCAGTACTCTGAAAATCTGGTCGCCGGGGCCGTTGCCCCCCGGGGTGGATAAAGACCACTTGCTGACAACTCAGTCGGTTCCGCGAAACAGCCGTCTCATGGCGGCGATGCGAGGACTGGGACTCGCGGAAGAGTCGTCCCGAGGTTTCGATCGCATGTGGTCGGCAATGATCAGTTCAGGCCGCGAAATCCCGGTTGTGCGCACAGAAGACTCATTCGTGGAGGTAGTTCTCTCCGCGGGTACGCCTGACACTGAGTTCGTCACCATGCTGCACGAGCTTTCAAAGTCATCCTCGAGTTATGTCCTCGAGAGCGTTGATACGTTGATCGTGCTTAAGCATCTCTGGGATGCGCCACGAGTCACGAGCGCACAGGTTGAAAAGCTGACCCAAACGTCATCAGTAGAAACCGCAGAATTGATGGTTGCGCTCCAGGAGGCCGGAGTCGTGGAACGACTTCCGAACTCGAGCGAGTGGGTTCTAGGGCCCGCAGTTGATGCTCGTGCTGGGAAATCTCGAAGTGGCAGCGACGCGGTGTTGCCAGCAAAAGAGGTGCTTCGGAGGAAGTTTGCTAGCGGCGAGTCGGTTTACGCAGCTGAGGCAGCAGAAGTTCTTGGCATCAGCCGCTCTGAAGTCACCGCGATATTGCGAAGTCTGCGTAATGATGGCGTAGCGCAGATTGATCCGGAAGGGCCGCAGCGAGGACCCCGGACCAGGTGGATAAAGCTGGGGGAGAAAAACTAGTAGGCCATCAACTTCGAAACAACTTCAAACAACTACGCATCAACTCGCTGAGCTGCGAAAACGGCGCGTTTCGTCGCACCTTTCCGGCAATAGTTGTTGAAGAGTTGTTTCAGAGTTGTTGAGCCGGCCATTTTTTGGCCTCGAAAACAACTTCCTGGGGGAAACGGGGGATATTCGCTGACCCCCGACTGCCCAGGTACCCTCGGCAAGCATGAGGAATTACTCGAAGGACAAGGAACCGAAGGACGCCGCGATGGCGCTCCGCACCTTCGCATGAGGCGGCTGTTCGCGGCGATCATGCTTCCCCACGCAACACGGGAGCACTTGGTCACAGCCCTGCGCCCGTTGCGGGATCGTGAGCTGCGGTGGACAGAGCCGGATAACTGGCACCTCACGCTGGCGTTCTACGGCAGGCAGCCGAACGACGCCGTTGCCGTCACCGAGGCACTCGCCCACGCCACGGCGTTTGCTCGCCCGCTCTCGCTGCACCTCAGCGGTGCTGGCTGCTTCGACCGCCGGACCCTCTGGGTCGGCGTCGGCGGTGACACGCAGCCGCTGCGCGAGCTCATGGCGGATTGCCTGCTGGACCCGGAGGAGCGCCACCGCCAGCGCGCGCACCTCACCGTGGCGCGCGGGCGTGACGGCTGGCTGCTCGCAGACCACGCCCACGCGTTGAGCGTCTACCGCGGTCCGGAGTTCCTTGCCGACGAGGTCGCGTTGGTGGAGTCGCACCTCGGCGAGGGTCGCGGCGGCGGGCCGCGCTACGAGGTCGTCGACACGTTCCTTCTGCGCTAGTCAGTAACGCGCGGCTGGCGCATGGCCGCCCACGCCGCGATCACGGCGGCGATGAGGACGACGACGGGACCGCCCCAGCGACCTTCGGCCAGGATGTAGGACGCGACGACGACGGCTACCACGGCGGCCGCGATCACGGCCATGTTCACATCTTTCTTCATGCGCCCAAGGATAGCCTGTTGGCATGCTTTTCGACGCCACAGATCTACCGCGCCCGCCGCACAGGATCGCCGAGGGCGTTGTCCACCTGCCCGCCTTCCTCACCCCTGAAACTCAGGCAGAGCTGGTGGCGCAGGCGCGCGCCATCGCAAAGTCGGTAGCGGGCACCCCTGTGGCGATGCGCCGGCCCATGGTCGGGCAGCACCAGATGAAGGCGTACCTGATGTCGCTGGGCTGGTTTTGGGCCACCAACCCGTACCGCCTGGTGCGTGAGATCGACGGCGTGCAGGTCCCGCCCGTCCCGGAGAACTACCAGGGCATTGCCGACAGCGTCATCGCTGCCGCCCGCCAGCTCGAGCCCGGCATCGCGGACGTCACCGTCGAGACCGCCCTGGTGAACTTCTACCCGCCTGGGGCCGGGATGGGCGAACACGTCGACGGGGAAGAACAGGCCGACAATCCCGTGGTCAGCTTGTCCATCGGCGAGGAGACCACCTTCCGTATCGCGGGGCACAAGGTCGTGCTCATGTCCGGAGACGCCCTCGTCTTCGGCGGCCCCGCGCGCCGGGCAAAGCACGCGGTCGCCCCGCCACGTGCGGGCACCGGGCCCGACCACACGGGCCTAAAAGACGGGCGCATCAACATCACCATGCGGCAGGTGCACCCCCAGTAGAATGTCCGAGCATGAACAAGATCGCAGTGGTGACAGGCGGGTCGGCAGGAATCGGGGCGGCCACCGCGCGGGCGCTCGCGGCGGACGGGTGGACCGTCTACGTCGCCGCGCGGCGGCTGGAGCGCTGCGAGGAGATCGCGCGTGAGATCGGCGGGGTTGCGGTTGAGGTGGACGTGACGGACCAGGGGAGCGTCGACAAGCTTGCGGCGAAACTCGACCGCGTCGACCTGCTGGTCAACAACGCCGGCGGGGCGAAAAACCTGGACTTTCTTCGCGACGCACGCGAAGAGGACTGGGAGTGGATGTACAAAACCAACGTCTTCGGCACCGTGCGCATGACCAAGGCCCTGTACCCGCAGCTCAAGGCGGCGCAGGGGCTCGTGATCAACATCGGCTCGGTGGCGGGCACGGATGCGTACAAGGGCGGGTCCGGCTACAACGCCGCAAAGTACGGGCTGCGCGGACTGACCCGCGCGCTGCGCCGCGAGGAAGCAGACAACCTCATCCGCGTTACGGAGATCGACCCGGGACGAGTCAAGACCGATTTTGCGCTCAACCGCTTCTCCGGCGACACCGCGCGTGCCGATGCCGTGTACGACGGCAACGTCAACCTCACCGCCGAGGACATCGCTGAGACGGTGCGCTGGGTGGCCAGCCTCCCGGCGCACGTCAACATCGACACCCTCAGCATCATGCCGGTGGACCAGGCAGAACGCTAGGATGCTCGCACTCATCGGGGTGTGGCTGGCCGCGCTTGCCAGCCCCGGCCCGGACCTGTTCCAGATCATCCGCCTCGGCGCGAAGTCCCGCGCGGTCGGCGTAGCCTGCGCGGCAGGCATCATGATCGGCAACGCCCTGTGGATCACCGCTTCGCTGGCGGGCCTGGGCGCACTGGTTCAAGCCGTGCCCGATGTGCTGTCCGTGCTCCAGGTCGTCGGTGGCGCCTACCTGCTGTGGATGGGCATCGGCGCGATCCGCACCTCCGCCGGCGGCACGGTGCCGAAGGCGCGCCGGGAGGTCAGCGCCTCGCGCGCGCTGCGCATTGGCTGTGCCACCAACCTGTCCAACCCGAAGGCCGTGTTGTTCTTCGGCGCCGTGTTCGCCCAGTTCGTCCAGCCCGGTGCCGGGTGGGGATGGATGCTCTCGGTTGCGGCGACACTGATCTTCATCGGCGTGGTGTGGTTCGTCGGCTTTGCGCTCGCGGTGCAATCGTTGGCGAAACCCATCGAGAGGTACGGGCACATCATCGACGCCGTCACGGGCCTCGTCTTTATTGGGCTCGCGGTGTGGATGCTGTGGGAGGGTGCAACGGGGTTGTTCGATTAGGCCCGCGCCCGGTTAGGCCCGCGGTTACAGCGACCGCTTCACCACGGCCGGGACACCGGCCACAAGTGATCCGGCCGGCACATCGCGCGTGATTACCGCCCCGGCAGCGACGACACAGCGATCGCCCACCGTCACGCCGGGCATGACCATCGAACCTGCACCGAACCAGCAATCGTCGCCGATAGTGATCGGGTGGGCGATTTCCCAGCCCTCGGCGCGCATGGCGTGGTCGTCGACCGGATGGCCGACGGTGATGAGCTGGCAGCCGGGGCCGAATAGGCAGCGCGCCCCGATGGTTACTGGAGCGATGTCAAGAATCGTGCAGTTGAAGTTCATGAAGCAGCCCTCGCCGAAGCGCGTGTTCACACCGAACTCGAGGTGGAGCGGCGCCCACACGTCCGGTGTAGACACGCTACCGGGAAACATCTGGGACAACAGCTCCCGTGCGCGCCCGGGGTCCGTGTTGGACAACGCGTTAAACTCCCGTACAAGCTCCCAGGTGGCGCGGTGCCGGGCGTCGGCCTGCGGATCGCCGGACGGCAGATACCATTCTCCGGTGGGGTACATGGTGCTCACGCTACCTGCCGCGGCAGGGTCGCGGCCCAAGCCCGCTAAGCTTGTGCCCCATGGACGTCGACATCACGGGTGACTCGATCAAGCTCGGACAATTCCTCAAACTGGCCAACCTCGCCGAGAGCGGGGGCCAGGCCAAGGAGCTCATCGCCAGCGGCGAGGTGACGGTCAACGGCGAGGTGGTCACCTCCCGCGGCTACACGCTTCGCGACGCCGACACGATCACCGTCGCCGGAACCACGGCCACCGTGGCGGCTGACGCAGACGGCGACGACTACTTCGACGAGCGCACCGCCAACGACGACTTCGACCCCGAGAAGTGGAGGAACCTCTAAATGCCGGCATTCGAGGCGATGGAGGGCATGCCGTACTGGCAGGACCTGGCCACCAGCGACACCCAAAAGTCCACCTACTTCTACTCCAAGCTGCTCGGCTGGGACATCTCCGCCGACGCCTACCGGATCGCGCGTACCTCGGGCCTTCCGGTCGCGGGGTTCATTCCGCAGCTTGACGACGCCACCATGACCGACGCCTGGGTCATCTATTTCTTCACGCGCGACCTAGGGCGCGACCTCGGTGGCGTCGAGAAGCTTGGCGGCACTGTCTTGGCCCGCGCTGAGGTGTCGCTGGGCGAGATGTCGCTGTGCGCCGACCCCGCGGGTGCCGTGTTCGGCCTGATCCAGCCGGCGGGCGAGGATCAGTTCGTCGCCGCCGGCGAGCCCGGAACCCCGGTGTGGCACGAGTACGTGGGCGTGGACAAGGCAAAGGAATGCATCGACTTCTACGCCGAGCTGTTCGACTGGGAGGTCAGCGTCACCGACGGGTACTACACCGCGCTGCGCGAGGGCGCGCCCTTCCTCGGCATGCGCGACGAGTCCGGCCGGGAGGAGCTCGAGGGCATGGCCGGATTCTGGGAGCTCTACATGGGCGTGGCCGACGCGCGCGCCGCGGCCCAGACTGCTGCTGAGCTGGGCGGTGAGGTGCTCGTCGCCCCCGAGCAGCACCCGTTCGGTGTTTTGTCCGTGATCGGGGACTCCACCGGTGCGACGCTGACCGTGTGTACGGTAGACGCTCCGGTGGCCGATGACCTCAGCGAAGCCGAGTCGATCCTCGACCTCTAGCTGCACCTTTCTCGCTACCTCCTCTCGCTAGCTCCAGCCACTGAAACGGATGGCCCCATCGGCGAGAGACGTGACAAAAACATACCAAAATTGGTATGTTTTTGTCTCGGAAGAGGAAGGTGGTGGCACTGCAGATGACGTATCGAGAAATCCTGCGCGATTTCGCTGGGTATGAGAATTCGATCTTTACCCTCGACGACGCAGACGAACTTGGCGTACCAGCTGTAGAGGTTCACAAAATGGCCCGCAGAGGTGTGGTTAAGCGTGTAGGTGTGGGCGTATATCGCCACCTAGATTTACCCACGACGCTTTACACGGAGTTTGCCGTAGCCGTACGATCTGTTGGCGCAAATGCATATCTAGCGGGCGAGTCTGTCCTGCACATGCACGATCTAGCTTTCGTGAATCCCCGAGGGATCACCGTAGGTACCCCGGATCGACTTCGGAGAAAGGTACCGCCTCAAGTGACAGTGATGGAACGCCGCGCTGTCGAAGCTGAGGATCTGACTACATATTGGGGCGTCCCGTCAGAGACGGTCTCTAAGGCACTAACCGACGGAATCAACTATCTAATGGAGGATAGGGTGATCGACGCTGCAGATACTGCGCAGAAGATCGGGCTGATAACACCCAACGAGTTCGATCGTATCGTCCGCCAGGTTCAGGAGAAGAAAAAGTCTCTGGCCGTCTAGGGGGGGAAGTGGAACCAAGTGTCTTCTGGAAGCGACAGGCTGGCAGAACTCAGAGCGTTAGGGGAAAACGGCTTTCCCCGTACAACCAAAGAGCTGGAAAGCCGTTTGGAGGAGATTGCGGGCAAGCTCAACATCAGCATCAAAAGGACGCGCTGGTTGGTGGGAGCGCTCGTGGTTTCCCAAATGCTTCCCCCAGACACCCTGGTAAAAGGCGGTTTCGGGATCACCTTACGGGTAGGAGATGCAGCAAGTAGAACGACTGAGGATCTCGATGTTGCAACACGGGATCCAGAAGCGTTGTTCGATGCGCTCAATCAACGCTTGAGACAAGGCTTGGGGGTCATTCCGGCCAGAAAGCCAGGCAAAAGAGATCGAATCGCGTTTTCAGGGGAAGCAAAACGCAAAACGAAAAGGATCCCTGAGGGCGTTATCCCTGCCTACGCGATGCAGCCTTACCCCGTGAAGCTCACCTATGACTCAAAGGGGCTGAGCACAATTGAACTCGAGGTAGGGCATAACGAGATCGACGCACTTGAGAGCTTCGATGAAGTTCCACTTCCCGAGGATTTAGAGGCGGTACTCAATGCAATGGGTATCTCGGATATCAAACCAGTACGGCTCCTAAGTATCGAACAACAAGTTGCGCAGAAGGTTCACGCACTCGCATTTGATCACAATGATCGTGCCCACGATCTAGTTGATCTACAGGTTCTTTGGGAACAAGAGGACATCGATCTTCAAAGGACACTGTCCCGTTGCGAGCGAGCTTTCCGATACCGCCAAAATGGTGATTGGCCTCCCCCATCAGATTTCAGCCATCTGACGGATGGCGGATATAAAGCTGCACTCAAGGAAACTGACCTTGCTGATCAGTTGCAACCTAACTTGATCCTGGCAAAAGAATGGCTAAAAGACATCATTTCTAGAATCTCTGCCGCATAAGGAGTATTGATCACCTAGTCACGCCTTTACCGGAGGACTTCCCTAGTTCGCTCACACCGTTCACAGCCTCCCGAGGGAATGCATCTAAAGTGTGATCTGTGCACGTGAAGAAACTGCTGATTGCGCTGGGGATCTGCGCTATGCTCCCCGTGTCACAAGCGCACGCCTACGAGGTGAACCGCTCCTTCGACCAGGACCGCACGGGGATCGCCGTTTACCATCCCGACGGCCGGTGGTCGGGCACCTCTGACGCCCTCGAGCCGCGCCCCGCGTTGTCCCTGGCCAAGATCTACCTCGCCTACTACGTGCTCTACAACGGCTCGGCGGAGGAAAGGGGCCTGGTCAGGGACATGATCCGCCACTCCAGCGACGACAAAGCCCAGCAGCTCGACAACGCCTACCCGGAAGCGATCGGGCAGATCGCCGATGACTTCAACCTCAACGACACCTCCCGCAACGGCGCCTGGGGCAGGACCACGACCTCGCCGTATGACATGAGCCGGTTTATTGCCTCCATCTTGTGGGACCCCAAGGCCCGCCCGCTTTTCGACGCCATGGAGGACGTCGCCGACACCGCCGCCGACGGCTTCCGCCAGGAGTTCGGCACAGCGAAGCTTGACCGCGTCACCGGTTTTAAAACCGGCTGGTCGGACGACCAGATCAGCGCCACCGGCAGCGTCGCCTACGGCAAAATCGGCGACGAGGTGTGGGTTGCCACTGCTTTGACCAACGGCGACGCTTTCGACAACACTGCCGACGCGATCCGGGGAATCGACCAGATCGAAGAAGAGCGCGTGCGCCCGAGCCGGGTGGCTGCTCTCAAGGCGTGGAAGCGCGGCGACCCGATCCCGTTCCCGCTTAAGCGCAACGACAGGTAAGGTTCCTGCCGCAATCGCGCTGCTTCCGGGTGCATACTGGACAAATGAAGCGTTTGATTGTCATCCTGTCCACCCTTGTCGTCGCCGCGGCGGGGGCCGTGGCTGGGGCGGCTCCGGCCCACGCCATGGATGTCACCGCGGGCTACTCCGGTGGCCGCACCGCCGTTGCGGTCTACCACCCGGGCGGCGGTTGGTCGGGCTCGCCGAACGCCCGCGAGCCGCGCCCCGCGCTCTCCCTGTCCAAGCTGTACCTCGGCTATTGGGTGCTGCACCACGCGGCGCCGGAGGACAAGGCCCGCGTTGAGCAGATGATCCGCACCTCCGACGACGCGATCGCCTCGCTTCTCGACGCCCACCATCCCCACGCGATCGACCAGGTCGCCCGCGACTTCGGGCTTACCTCCACGCGCCGCGGCGGGCACTGGGGACTATCTTCAACATCCGCCTACGACGTGGCGAAGTTCCTCAACGACATCCGGACCGACCCCGTTGCTTGGCCGCTGCTTAACGGCATGCGCACCGCCGCGCCCGTTGCGGCCGACGGGTTCGCGCAAAACTATGGCACCAGCCACCTGCCTGGGGCACAGGGTACGAAGTTCGGCTGGTCCGATGATCGAGTCTCCCTGACCGCATCAGCCTCTTTTGGGCCGGATTGGACGGCGGCAGCGCTCACGCACGGCGACGTCGCAGCAAACACGGCCGATACGCTCGGCGCTATTTCCCCGGGCCTGACCGGCGGGCCGGGGGCCGCGACCAGCTCGGCCGGCCCCGTCGAGCTGCCGCTCATCTCGCTTCGCGACGCCCTGCGTCCCTACTTCCCGCCAGCACAGCTCGAGCAGATCCCCGCTACGATCATGGTCCCGGCCGGCCCGCCGGTCGTGCGTTAGGAGTGTGAGCTACCCGCCGCGCGCAGGAACTCGGCGGCGTCGCGCACCCGGCGCCGTGCCTGGGCGGGGGTGGAGATCCAGCCGCGGGTGACGTACTCCTCGCGAGTTTGCACGAGCGTTGCCTCGTGAGCCTCATCGGTGGGAAACGTCAGCAACGTCGCGTCGGCCTGCCCCGCCGGTAGCGCGCCCAACCCCCACAGGGTGACGTGCGTGGCGCCGGCCTCGCGGGCGGCGCGCACCGCCGCCGGTGCGGCATCAGGGTCGGCGACATCCAGGATCGTGGTGCCGGACAGTTCCGCAGCGCCCGCTACTTCGGGGTGCCAGAGAAACTCGCGCGCCTGCGGGCCAAGGCCCACCGCGCACGAGACCGCCCACGCGCCGCTGGCGGCAGAAGGGTTAAACAGCGTGCCGTGCTCGACCTCGTCTACCGAGATCCCACCGGCGAAAGCGACACCAGGCATGGTGTGGTCCACCGCCGAGCCCAACATGAGCATCGACGCGTGCGTGAGACGGTCCGGCAGCAGCGCCAGGTACTTGTCCGACGGCTCCCCGTCGACCGGGTAGGTGGCATCCATGTAGGAGACCAGCTGCTCAAGCTGCAGCTCATCGGGCAAGAGCCTCTCAACGCCGCCGACGTTGAAGTCGGAATTGCCTTGGACGTTTTCCGGGTAGGCGTCGTCAAGCGAGCCCTGCTCGAGCGGTTTCCTTACCAAATCGTCACCCGCTCCGCCGGGTCGATCCACACCCTGGAGCCCTCAACGACGTCGAACGCCTCATAGAACTCGGGCACGTTCGCCGCGATGACGTTGCAGCGGAACTCGTTGGGCGAGTGCGGATCAATCGCCAGCAACTGTGCAGCCATCTCCGGGCGGGCCTTCGAACGCCACACGCGCGCCCACGCCAAAAAGAGGCGCTGGAAGCCGGTGTACTCGCCGTCGAGTTCCCCGAACGGCGCCGCGGGGCCGTCCTCCTCACCCTGATCCGCGAGGTAGAGCTTGTAGGCGACCACCGCGATGCCGAGGCCGCCCAGATCACCGATGTTCTCGCCGAGGGTGAACTTGCCGTTGACTCCGCTGATGTCCTCGCGCTCGTCGAGCACAGAGGGAACCAGACCGTCGAACTGATCCACGAGCTTGGCGGTCAGCTCCTCGAATCGCGCACGATCCTCGTCGGTCCACCAGCTGTTGAGGTTTCCCTGCCCGTCATAACGCGAGCCCTGGTCGTCGAAGCCATGGCCGATCTCGTGACCGATGACCGCGCCGATCGCACCGAAGTTCTCCGCGGCGTCGGCCTCCGGGTCGAAGAACGGCGGCTGCAAAATGGCAGCAGGGAAGGTGATGTCGTTGACCACTGGGTTGTAGAACGCGTTGACCGTCTGCGGGGTCGTGACCCATTCATCGCGGTCAGTGGGGCGGCCCACCTTGCTGATCTGGTAGTCGTGCTCGAACTCGGCACCGCGGCGCACGTTGACCACGAGGTCCGCGCCCTTGTCCGAGAACGACAGCTCTGAGAAGTCGCGCCACCGCTCCGGGTAACCGATCTTGGCGTTGAACTGGTCCAGCTTTTCCAGCGCCCGCTCCCGCGTCGCAGGCGTCATCCACTCCAGATCCGAGATGCGGTGGCGGTACGCCTCAACCAGGTAGTCGACCAGCTGAAGCATCTGATCCTTGGAGGAGGCGGGGAAGTGCTTCGCCACGTACTCGCGGCCGATCTCCTCGCCCACCAGGGATTCCGCCAGGCTCACGCCGCGCTTCCAACGGTCGCGCTGTTCCGTGGCACCCGACAGAACGGTGCCGTAGAACTCGAAGTTCGCGGCACCGACCTCCTCCGGAAGCACGCCGGCGCGCGAGCGCAGGATGTGCCACGCGCCCCACAGCTGCCAGTCCGCCAAGGTCTCGGGGCGCAGCATCCCCGCCAGGGCGGTGGTGAAGGAGGGCATCATGTTGATCACGGTGCCGTCGCTAAGCCCGGAGGCGCGCAGCATCGTCTGGATGATCTCGGGTAGTTCGTCCAACTGAACCGGGTTGTAGGTTTCCACCGCGTCGCGGGTGGACACGACATCCCAGTGGCTGGCCGCGATCTGCCTCTCGTGGTCGACGATGCGCTTCGCGGCGATCTCGGGAGTGAGGCCGAACAGATATGCCGGGTCGATAAACCCGAGCATCTTCTCCACGTGCTCGCCGTAGAGACGCAGCGTCTCGGCGTGCTCGGGGGAGCGGTAATACGCTTCGTCGGGAAGCCCGAGCCCGCTTTGCATCAAATAGGGCACCGCGTCCTCGCCCTGGGAGTCCTTTTCCACCCAGTAGCTCAGCGGCGCGCCCACACCGCGGCGCTCAAGCGTGCCGAGGTTGCGGGCGAACTCCTCGATGTCGGCGATACCGAGCAGGTCGAGGTCCTCCTTCAGCGGCGCCATTCCCGCCGCGTTGACCCCCTCGGTGTCGGTGAAGGAGGTAAACAGATCGCCGCCGCGGCCCGCGCCTTCGGACAGCAGCGCGCGCACATCCGCCTCCGATTTGTCGCGCAGCGCGTAGAATGCGCCGTCGATGCCGCGGTCGGCGGGGATGGTGTGGCTGTCCACCCAGGCGCCGTTAACAAGTTCAAACAGGTCTTTCATGTCCCCCACCTTAACGCGGTTGCGGACACGACAGCGCGGGTACGCTCCACCGTGTGTGGGGAGCGCACCCGCGCGACGCCCGGTAGCCGCCGGACGGATGGACCGTGAGTCTGGAAAGCCCTAGAACGTCACCGCGTTCGGATCGCGGATCTTCATCGGGCCCGGCGTCCACAGTCCGGAACGAGGGATAACTTCGTAGTCGATGTCGGCGAGCTCCGGAGCCTCGCCCACCGAGTTGGTGCGGCGCTCGTACTTGGCCACCGAACCCCAGTCGCGCTGCCAGTCACCGTCGAGGTAACCTGGGATCTCGTAGGAGTAGTTCACGGCCTCCGCGGTTGCGAGCGCGCCGCCGCCGAGGAAGTCCATGAAGCCCGACAGCTGCATCTTGCCCGGGGCGTCCGGCATAATGCGGAACTCCGGGATCTCGGCCACGCCGGCGTAGTGGTTGAAGGTGCGCTGGCACGGGTACTGGAAGGCGACGGACCAGTCGAGCAGGCCCGGCTGATCAGACGGCAGCACCTCGCCGAGCGGGGCGAGCTCCGGTACGCGCAGCGGAGTGACGGCGAACCAGTCCTCGAGCTTGAGCGAGGTGTCCTCCGCGACGATGCGCGCCACGTTAGCCTCCTCGGGCAGGTCCGCGAGCGGGTAGCGCAGGTTGCGCCACGATGGCGTCGGGCCCTGGTCGAGCATCTCGACGTCACCGAGGACATCGACCTCGCCGTTGTCGGCTCTGCGGCCGTACTCGAGGCGCACCGTGGTGCCCTCCTGCTCGACACCGTTGATGTCGTGGTGCGCGATGCGCCCGGCTACCGACGTCACCAGCAGCGGCGCCGTCTCGCTCGGCTCTGGCAGCTCGTACCACTGGCTTTCCAGGTAGGAGGACGTCGCGGGGTCGTCGGCAAACGTGCCGAGGACCGGGATGCGGGTGTAGTCGAGGTTGAACGGCAGGCGCACGGTGGAGCCGTTCACACCGCGCTGGTCCGCCGGCCGGTTGCCCTGTGTGGCCGTGCGCGAGGTGGACTGGGCCTCCTCGGAGGCCGCGCCCGCGCCTGTGGTGTCGCCGGCCGGGTCGGCGCCGTCGGCTCCGCCTGTCAGGGCACCGTCACCCGCGGCTGCGGCAGCTGCGCCGTCCGCGGCCTGGGTGTCGCCCGCCGCGCGCGAATCCGCGGTGGCAGTGTTGTTCTTCTCGGAGACGATGTAGGCGGGCACTCCCTCCGGGTTCATACCGCGGTTGGCGTCCGAGTCGAGCGAGCGGCCCAGCGGCACGCCGTCGACGGGGGTGAGGAAGGCCTCGTTGGTGTTGGTCTCCAGCAGCACCTCGCCGCCGAGGGCGCAGGCGTTACCAGCGAACGTTTTCACGTTGCCCATGCCCACCGAGTACGACGGCGCCTGGTCGGCGAACGCCTTGATGAAGGTCAGGCAGGAAAACGCGACCATGAGGATCGACATCACAGCGATGGGAGCGGACATGACACCCGCCCAGCGGGAGCGGTTGACGCGCTCGCGGCCGGAGCCGCGCCGCATCGACTGCACGATGCCGATGACGAGGACGATGAGCGTGATACCCAGCATGACGGTGTTCGCCTCAATCGCCTTGAGCTGGACCGTGCGGTCCCACCACGGCACGCCGAAGGAGGACACGTACCACCACGCGTTCCACCCGGCCAGGGTGAGCGACATGATGAACAGCACCGCGGCGAAGGCGAAGGTGCGGTTGCGCACGGAGCGCAGCGCCACCTGGCTGAGCACGACGGCGCCCAGCGCCGCGGCGGCGCCGCCGATGCCGGCGTAGATGCCGAAGTGGTGGGTCCACTTCGTCGGCGTGAACATGAAGAAGAAGGTGCTCAGGCCGACGATCATCACGAGACGCTGCGTGGGGCCCGCCGCGGCCCCGGGGACCTTGTTGAAGCGGGCGAGGGCCCACAGGATGAGTGCGACGCTGAAGATGAAGATGAACATGGGGAAGCGCCGGGCCATGGAGCCGTCGACAGCCTGCTCGAACAGTGTGGCGTAGCGGGTCCACTCGTTGTACCACTCGAGTGCCGGGCCGACCTCGGAACGCACCGCGGTGGCCTCGAGGACACCGGCGACAGTCTGGTCGTTGAACACCGGGATCATCACCGCTGTGCCCACGCCGAAGAACGCGAGCACGTACGCGACCATCGGCGCGAACCGGCGGCGGGCGTGCATGATGCCGAACAGCGCCGGCAGGCTGACCACGAACACGCCCACGGCGGACAGGCCCGTCGGGCCGCACGCCAGCGTGAACGCCGCGATGAGGGTGCCCAGCGCGGCCGGGAAGAGGCGGTTAGTGGCGATGGCGCGCTCAAAAGCGGCCCAGGTGGCGATGAGTCCCAAGGCGATGATCGGCTCGGGGCGGGTGCCGTTGTTGTACGGCAGCCAGAACGCGAGGAAGACGAACGCGGCCGTCCAGTAGGCCACGCGCCGCAGCGCGATGGCCTCGCCGAGGCGCGGGAGGATCTCGCGCGAGAGAATCCACCAGATGAGGATGCCGGCGATCAACGTGGGCAGGCGCATCCACATCGACGCTGTGGAAACCTTGGCCAGCAAAGAGAGCAGGTCGTAGAACGGGGAGCCGAAGGGCGACTCGGGCACGCCGTACCAGCGGTAGTAGTTGGCCATGTAGTCGGACTCGTTGGCCACGCGCGCCATGGTCAGCAGGTAGCCGTCGTCCGAGGTGTTAGCGCCGAAGACGTGCCAGAAACCGAGGATGGCCACCACGATGCCGTCGAGGGGGCGAATCTCGCGCCACCGGCGGGTGATGCGCGGCAGGCGGGCGCCGTCGCGGCGGTCGAGCTGCCACAGGCTGTACAGGGCGAGGGCGGTCGAGAGCGCGCCGATGACCATGGCGGCGAGCTTGATCGCGCTCGGCGAGGAGGTGAAGCGGGAGTTGATCTGCACGTCGGCGTTCAAACCCGCCCCGGCAAGCGCGGCGGCGTCTCCCTGGAGTTCCGTGTAGATACCGGTGACCTGCGGGCGCAGGTCATCCTCGGTCTCCTCCTTAAAGTCGGTGCCGGGGACCTCGACGCTTGTACCGTCGGGCGTGGCGCGGACCTCGATGCGCGCGTCCGCAGGCAGCTGCGCGACTTCCTCCGGGGTCAGCTCGAATATGACCTCGTTGACCGAGTTGACCACGATGCCGCCCTCGGGCGCGGTCACGAACATGCCGCGGTCGAAAGCTTCGCTTGACGACGCCGGGAGGGTACCAATCAGCGTCGTCTGGCCCGGGCGCAGGGAGTTGATCGCGCCGACCGGCACGGTCAGGTCGATCTCGTCGGGGGCGAGCGAGATCAACGGCGCGTTGACCGAGTTCAACGAGTTGCTCTGCGGCCAGGTCAGCGAGGACTGGACCTGGTTCACCGGGAGCAGGGGCGTCAACAGGAAACAGATGAATGCCACAAGTCCTGAGAGCGCGGCCGTGCGGGCCCACGTGCCCCACACCCCGCGATCCCCGGCCGCAGGCCTCACCGCTGTTGAACCAAAGCGCTGGTCAGAGGCTATATCTCGTGCTGTCACGTCGTGTAACTCTACTTTCCGTGCGACGTATTGCGAACCGCCACGACGAACGGACCGATCTCCGTTACGTCCCAGTCGGCGGAATCGAAGGCGTCCGGGTTGAAGAACAGTGCCTCGTAGCGCACGTTCGGCTGGTTCGGGAAGATGTCGTGGGCGATGTGGGTCTTGAACGGCTCGTCACCATCGAGGGAGCCGCGGAAGATGAAGGCGTCGGGCGCCGCCCACTGCGACTCGTCGAGCGCCTCAGCGAACGCCGCCGGGTCGGCGAGGTCGTCGAAGGACCCTTCAGCCCAGCGGGCGAGCTCGGCGCTGCGTGCTTCAAATTCGCCCAGCGGGTTGGCGTAGTGGCTGGTGAACGCATTGAACCCGTAGTAAGGGTGAAACGCCATGAAGTTGATCTCATCTGTGTAGACGATTGCTTCGGTGGGTGCGTGGCCGCGCTCGGTGAGGTGCTCGGTGATCTCGCTGTAGTAGCGCGCAGAGTCAGGAGGGAACCTGTCGGCGCGCTCGCCGAAGCCGTCGGTGTCCGCGTACGCTTGGTCGATGTGGGACTCGTTTTCCATGGGCACGTTCTGCAGCATCGAGAACGCTCCAGCCGCGACGACGACGGCAGCGAACGCCGTGGCGATCCGCTTGTCGCGCGTGCTCAGACGGGGTGGGTAGAAGTTATCGAGGGCGTCGACAATCGCGAGGACACCGGCGGTGCAGAACAGTAGGACAAGAAGGACCTCGACGCGGAAGCCGAGCAATGAGGTACCGAGCAAGGTGGCCACCATCGAGCCGAGCACCCACAGGTAGCAGACCACGATCCCGGCGCCAAGGCCGGTGATGTCCGCGCGGGTGAAGCGGCGGATCAGGTACAGCAGGCCGACGAGGCTGAGCAGGCCGACGAGCGAGAAGCTGAAGAAGGGCAGGGGGAAGATCGTGCCCTTGATGGGTAGAAAGTGGTTGGCCGTGCTGTGCGCATCGAAATCGCCGGTGAGCAGATTCCACAGGTACGGGCCCCAGGAGATCAGTGCGATGAGGACTGAGCCGGCCCCGATGACAAGCAGGTGGATCAGCGGGGTAAGACCGCGCTTGCGGGTGAAGAAGAGCACCAGAGCGATGGCCACGACGGTGAGGGCGGACAGCGCCGTGTATAGCGTGTAAAACGTCGCGGATATACCCAGGTAGAGCGTCAGCGCAGCCGTGGCAGCCCATGAGCCGGACAACGCGCGCACGGAAGCGACGGCGGCGGCGGGGACGAACATCGCGACGATTGCCGCGTACGGCTCGTCTGGGGTCTGCGTGAGCACGATGGCGGTGGTCACGCCCGCGATCGCTACCGCGGCGGGTAGCGAGGAGGTGAGCTTGCGCCAAACGGGCACGAGCGCGGCGGCGGCCGCGGCGAGAGAGACGAGCGCCCACGGCTGGTAAACCTGCCAACCGGGCATCCCGAGTACGTTCGCCATCCGTCCGCCGAGCCAGAACCACCCGAGTGGGTAGAACGTGGGCAGCTCGGCGTAATTCATGTCGTGGTTGCCCAGCTGCACGGTCATCCGGGACAAAAATTGGGTGCGGAAGCCCTGGTCAACCTGGATACCGTCGAGATAGAGTCTCGTCGCGCTCAGCGGCACACCCAGGGAGGTCAGCACGAGGGCGGCGGGCATGAGCGTGGCGACGACCTCCGCGACCCACCGGTGCCAGCGTGGGGCGCGGGGGCCACGTGTGCCGTCGACAAGCCAGAGCCACATCAGCACTGCTGTGACGGCGACAACCGCGAAGGATCCCGCGGTGGCCAGCGCCCGGGTGACCATGGAGGTGTTGAAGGCGGGCAGCGTGATCGAGTGGAGAATAACCCACGCGAGTAACGCGAACACGCCGCCGCCGACAACTGCGGCAAGGATGCGCAGCGCGGCGCCGGCGTTGGTGATCCGGTCGGGTGCGTAACCGGCCCCCCGGGACTCAACCCGGGTGGGCGTCACGCCCGGTTGTGTTTCTTGCATGGCAAACAGTGTGTCATATGGGCCGGACACAACTGAGCAAGCAGAAACGCTGCCAACCGGTCCCGTCGATAAGCGCTAGAAGTTCAGGCGACGCATGACGGCCGCCGGAAGGTGCTGGAGCACGATCGAAATGGGGCCGAAGAGCTTGTGCACGAACACGGAGCGCCCGCCCTTGAGCGCGGATTCGACAGCCGCGTGCGCGACCTCCTCCTTGTTCACGGTGAGCGGCGCCTCGTCGAGGCCCTCGGTCATCTTGGTGCGGACCTGACCCGGGCGCACGACGGTGACCTTCACGCCGTCCTTGCGCAGGGCCTCGCCCAGCTGCAGATAGAAGGCGTCCATGCCGGCCTTGGCGGAGCCGTAGACGAAGTTGGAGCGGCGCACCTTCTGGCCCGCAACGGAGCTGAAGGCGATGATCGTGCCGTGGCCCTGCTTCTTCATGGCCTGGCCCAGCAGCACGCCGACAGAGACGAACGCCGTGTAGTTCGTCTCGGCGGAGGCGACGGCCTTGGCCTGGTCCTGCCACAGCTCTTCCTGGTCGCCCAGGGTGCCGAAGGCGACAATGGCGACATCGACGTCGGCGCCGTCGAAGGCAGCCTCGATGGTCGCGGGGTGGGAGTCGAAGTCGGTGGCCTGGAAGTCGACAACGCGGACCTCGCCGGCGCCGGCACGGCCGACTGCCTCGATGGCGGCGTCGGCGCGCGGGGAGTCCTTGCGCATGGCGAGGGTGACGGTCGGCGCGGCACCGCGGCCGACGAGCTCGGCGACGGTCGCGAGGCCGATGTCCGAGGTTCCGCCGATGAGAAGGATGTTCTGTGCTTGGCCTACTGCGTTCAGCATGTGATTCTCCTGTTGCTGGTTAAGCGTTCTAGTTCGGCGGGGATTAGTGCAGCTCGAGGCGGCGGGACATGTCGGAGGCGAACACACCGGTCGGGTCGATGGCGCGGCGGGTCTCCAACCATCCCTGCATCTCCGGGTACATGGAGTGGAACTTCTCCGGGGTGGTGCGGGACTCCTTGGCCAGGTAAAGGCGGCCGCCGAACTCCATGACCTGCTCGTCGAGTCGGTCGAGGAAGTCGCCCAGGCCCGAACGGATGGGGAAGTCGACGCAGACGTTCCAGCCCTTCATCGGGTAGGACAGCGGCGCGCGGTTGCCCTCGCCGAACAGCTTGAACACGTTGAGCGCGGTGTAGTGGCCGCTGGCCTGAATCTGGTAGATGATGTCCTTGAACGGCTCGACGGCGTCGGTCGGGACGACGAACTGGTACTGCAGGAAGCCTGCGGAGCCGTAGCCGCGGTTCCACTCGCCGATGAGATCGAGCGGCTGGTAGAACTGCGTCAGGTTCTTGACCTTGTTACGCGAGGTCGCGCCCATGCGGTAGTAGGCCTCACCGATGGCCATGAGGGAGTACTTGTTCATGGTCCAGGACGGGAAGATGTCCGGCACCGTCATCAGCTGCGGCGCGTTGAACTTCAGCGGGTCCTTCGCCAGCTTCGGGGCGAGCTCCTCGAGCTGCGCCAGGGTGGCCAGGGAGCCGCGGGAGATGGTGGAGCGGCCCGTCTTCGGCGGCGCGGAGATCGCGTCGAACCAGGCGGAGGAGTACTCGTAGTTGACCTCGGAGCCGTCGGAGTGCGCGGCGATCGTCTCGTCGAGGGTGTTGGTGCGGTCGGTGTCCGCGATGAAGTAAGCGGTCTCCGTCTTGGTCATGCGGATTTGCGCACGCAGGATGATGCCGGTCAGGCCCATGCCGCCGATGGTGGCCCAGAACAGGGTGCCCTCGGGGTCGTCCTGGCTGCCTTCCGGGGTCAGGTGCAGCACGCGGCCGTCGGCAACGAGCAGCTCGAGGGAGACGACGTGGTCACCGAAGGAACCGGCGGTGTGGTGGTTCTTGCCGTGGATGTCCGGTCCGATGGCGCCACCGATGGTGACCTGGCGGGTGCCGGGGAGCACGGGGACCCACAGGCCGTAGGGGAGCGCGGCCTTCATCAGCTGGTCGAGGGTCACACCGGCGTCGACGTCGACAATCGCGGTCTCCGGGTCGATGGCGTGGATCTGGTTGAGCGCCTGGATGTCGACGACGAGGCCGCCGCCGTTCTGCGCCGGGTCACCGTAGGAGCGGCCCATGCCGCGGGCGATAACGCCGCGGCGCAGGTGCTCCGGCAGCGACTCGTTGTCGGCGGCGACCTGGGCGACGGCCTGCTTGATCACGTCGACGTCCGGGGTAGACAGAACGTGCGCAGTGGAGGGCGCGGTGCGCCCCCAGCCGTAGAGGGATTCAACGGTGGTGTGGAGTTCCATTGGGGGATCGTTCTCCTTCTTATCTGCCGGGCAGAATGTGGAACAGGTGTAATCGGGGTTAACGGGCCGAATAATGAACGGATATAAGTGTAATCGTCTTATCCGTCAAAAGTTGTATGACTCGCACCCGGGCGGGGGCGGTGGCGTGGCGGATCCGGTCCAATCCGGGTTACAGGTCCATGATTTCGCGGATCTCGGCGGGCAGCTCCTCCTGGGAGGAAATGACCGGCCGGCCAGCGTCTTTGTGCTCGCGGAGCAGCTCGTAGACCCGGGTGCGGGAGACGGAATCCAAGAAAGGCAATTCCTCCACGAACACGCGGGCCATGAAGTCGGACAGTGGGGCGTCGATACGTTGTGCGGCCTCGTGGATCGCGTCCGGGTCGTCGCCCTTGTAGTGCTTTCTCATACCCCGCAAGCCTAGTGCGCGTCTACCATGGGCGGGCATGGACGCAGCAGCAGCACCGACTTCCCCGGCCCCGGAGCAACGGATCGACTACAACGCGCTCGACAACAGCTTCGGCGGCCGGCTCATCCAGGCCGGGTTCATCGTGGGTTTCTACGCGGCAGGCGACCTGACCCGCCACGTTATCGCGGCCCGCCTCGCGCTCACCGCAGCCAACCTCGGAGTGGTGGCCGCGTTCAACGCCTTCGACGAGGAACCCGGCAACGATCTCACGTCCGTCGCCCGCGACGGCGGGTCACCGGCCCAGACGTGGGCGCTGCTCGGCGGTGCCGGCGTGGCAGCCGCAGGTGTGGCCGTCGCGAGCACGTGGGCGCACCGCGCGGTGGCGCGCAGCCTCGCGCGCCGCGGGGTGAACACCCCGTGGACCGCAATGGGGGTGGTCGTCGCCGCTGGCTACCTCGCCGCGACGCAGCTCGCACAGGCTAGGCGCTGATATGTCCGGAAGCAGAGGTTCTGACGCGGGAGTCATCGACTTCGCAGGCGCCGCGCTCGCCCGCGCGCGGCGCGCCGGAACCTCTGCTTTCCCCACCACCCTCGTCGTGCGCGTGTCCACACTCAAGGCAGACGAGGACATCTACCGCTACCTCGGGCTCAACAGCGACCTGCCGCTCACCGAGGTGCAGCGCGTCATCGCGGCCGCCTTCTCGCTTCCCGACGACACCCCCACCCCCGCGCAGTTCTCCACCGACGCCGCCACCCTCGGCGAGGCGCTCAGCGGCGCGAACCCTCCCTTGTCCTTTACATGGGGGCTGTGGCGTTTCGACCTGTTTCGCGCAGGCGCCTACCCGCGCGACGCCGCCACCCCCAACGCCGTCTGCATCGCCGGCGCCGGCGACTTCACCGACGCGCCCTTCGACATCACGGAAGTCAACCGCCGCCTCGTCGGCGACGACACCGCTAACGGCGTCCTCGCCACCATCCATCCCGAGGCCCGCGATGTGATCACCCGCTCGCGGATGTTCGACTTCGTTCTGTTGCTGCAGGCCCTGGACGTGGGGAAGGAGGGCGTCGATAAGCGAGCGCGCGACGTGGCGCGGACCCTGCCGCGGGAGCGCAGCCCCGAGGCCCGCGACGCCTACTGGTGCGTGGTGCTCGGCCTCGCCTGCCTTGCCGACGCCCCCACGACCAACTCCGTGATCGAATCCACCTTCCGCGCCCTCGGCTGGCCTGCTCACACCGCGGACGAGATCCGGGCCCTGTGCGCGGGGTCTTTGGTGCGCCTCGCCGCCATCGGCGCGTACGGCCCCGGCCAAGCCGCGCCGGTCGAGCGCGTGGATGTCTTCCGCGAACTGCTTCGCCGCTAGACTGTCCGCCGTGTCCAAGGAGAACAGGCAATCAGTGCTGCGGCAGCTCGTGCCGTTCATCATCATCGGCATTGGCTGCGCGGTGATCGACTTCGGAATCACCTACGCGCTCACCGAACTCACCGGCCTGTCACGTACCTCGTCCAAGGTCGTCGGCTGGGTCTTCGGCACCCTGGTCGCCTACGTGCTCAACTCCCGCTTCGCCTTCCAGGCCCAGGTCAGCGCCAAGAAAGCTGGCGCGGTGCTGCTGCTCTACGCCGTCACCTTCGCCGTCCAGGTCTTCCTATATAAGGTCACCGACGACCCGCTGCAAGCGATTGGCCTGGTCAACCCCTGGAAGGACTTCGCCTCCTTCGTCATCGCCCAGGGCGTGGCGACGGTGACGAATTTCGTGCTGCAGCGCCGGGTGATCTTCAAGGAGGAGACGAAGATCGTCATCGCGCAGGAGCCCGTGCCGGGGCGCGCTGCTGCGGTCACTCCGGGTGTCACTCGGGGCGGCGGAAATCCTCCCGTGCCCCCATCCGCAGTAACCGCAACCAGCGAATAAACTCCGCCGGATTCTTCTTCTCCAGCAGGAAGAACCAGCCGAAACGTACCACTTCCTGCAGCTTCATCTTCCGCATGCCCGGCTGGTTCATGATGTAGCCGCGGTTGCGATAGGTGAAGTAGCGCTTTGTCGGGTTGTCCGGCCACTGGGCGTGCGCCCGCCCGCCCATGATTGGCAGAAACTCTCCCGAGCCGTCCGGGTGCAGGTACGCGGTGGTCAGCGCCGTTCCGTAGGCCAGGCCCGAGTTGGCCAGCCGGCGGTGGTACTCCACTTCGTCGCCGCGGATGAACAGGCGGTAGTCCGGCACGCCGATGCGCTCCATCGCCGCGGCGGAAATGAGCGCGCCGTTGAACAGCGAGGCGTACTGCGGCAGGAAGTCTCCTTCGAGCTGATCAGTCGTACGCTTCCAGGTCAGGCCCTGTCGCAGCGGGAACGCCAGCTTGCCTGGGTCGTCCATGTTCACCACGATCGGGCTGACCTCGTGCAGTCCGTGCTCCTGTGCCGTGCGGTAGAGCGTGTCCAGGACGTGCTCGTCGGCGGGGCGGCCGTCGTCGTCGGCGCACCACACCGCATCCGCGCCCAGTGCCAGGGCATGCAGGAAGCCGTAGGCGAACCCGCCGGCGCCGCCGAGGTTGGTGCGCGAGGGCAAATAGACTGCCTTGTCGCCGGCGAGCTCGCTGAGCAGGTCACGGACCTCGTCCTGGGCCGCGTTGTCCACCACGATCACCCACTCCACCGGGTGCGTCTGGCGCACCACTTGCTCCAGGGAGTGGCGCAGCAGCTCGACGCGGTTGTGGGTGACGATCACCGCCGCGGTCGTCCCGCGGGGATTCAGGGTGGCAGTCATGCCCACTATTGTGCCATTGCGGGTGCGCGCGGCCCTATGCGGCAGCGCCGCGAAATCGGAGGGACCGACGCGGCCCACCCGGCTGCGCAGTGACACATCTTCTGAGCCCCAAACCCCGCGCCCCGAAACCCCCTACCCGTGGAACCGCTCCACCAAGTCGGCGACATACCCGCCGGCCTCGGGCCCCTCGTACGCCTCGACCACATCGGCGACGAGCCCGGCCTGGCGGATTTCTCCCTTGTCCACCCACAGGGCGGTGGTGCACAGCTGTGCCAGGAAGTCGTTGGAGTGGGAGGCGAAGACGAGGATGCCGGAGCGCTCGACCATCTTGGCCAGGCGGACGCGGGCCTTGGCCATGAAGGCGGCGTCGACGGCTCCGATTCCTTCGTCGAGAAGCAAAATCTCGGGCTCGATGGAGGTGACTACGCCGAGGGCGAGTCGGACGCGCATGCCGGTGGAGTAGGTGCGCAGCGGCATGTTGAGGTAGTCGCCGAGCTCGGTGAAGTCGGCGATCTCGTCCATCTTGGCTTTCATCTGCTTGCGGGTCTGCCCGAGGAAGAGGCCGCGGATGATGATGTTTTCGTAGCCGGAGATCTCCGGGTCCATGCCGACGCCGAGGTCGAAGACGGGCGCGACGCGGCCGCGCACGTCCGCCACGCCGCGGGTGGGTTCGTAGATGCCGGACAGGAGGCGCAGCAGGGTGGACTTGCCGGCGCCGTTGTGGCCGACGAGTCCGACCCGGTCACCTTCGCGCAGGTGCAGGTTGATGTCGCGCAGCGCTTCCACGACGACGGTGTTGGAGGAGTTCTTGCCGATGGCGCCGCCGGCGGAGGAGACCACCGCCTTTTTCAGGGAGCGGGACTTGGCGTCGAAGATGGGGAAGTCGACGCAGGCGTTGTAGGTGTCGATCGAAACCACAGGTCAATCCTTAAACCCAGTAGGGGACGCGGAAGCGCCACTGGCGCATGACCACCAGAGCGAGGAACAGGCCAACGAGCGTGCACGCGGCGACGATAGCCCAGTGGTAGGCCGCCGCCTCGCCGCCGATGAGCGGGGCGCGCACGATTTCGAGGTAGTGGTAGAGCGGGTTGAGCTCGGCGATGCGGGCGCGCTGCGCCACCTCGCCGCCCTGCTCGCGCAGGGTGGCGGTGGTCCACACGATGGGGGTGACGTAGAACAGCAGCTGCACGAGCGCCTCGAGCAGGGGCGCGACGTCGCGGAAGCGGGTGGCGATGATGCCGAAGAGCATGGTCACCCACACGCCGTTGATCACCAGCAGCGCGAGCGCCGGGATGGCCCACAGGGTCGTGACGGTCAAAGGGATCCGGAAGATGATGACCAGCAGCAGCCAGATGACCATGTTGTGCGCTAGGAAGAGCAGATGGCGCCACACGAGGCGGTAGACGTGCACCGACAAAGCGGAGGGCAGCTGCTTGATCAGGCCTTCGTTTTCGATGAAGACGTTCGCGCCGTCTTTGATGCACCCGGAGATGAAGCCCCAGATGATGAAGCCGACGGTGACGTGGGGGAGAAATTCCCGCACGGAGATCTGGAAGAGCATGGAGTACAGCAGGCCGAGCGCCAGGGCCATGACACCGGTGGCGATGGTGATCCACAGCGGGCCGAGCGCGGAGCGCCGGTAGCGCTGCTTGATGTCTTGCCAGCCGAGCTGGAGCCACAGTTCTTTCTGGCTCCAGCCGTGGGTCAGGTCCTTCCACGCCATGGTGAGCGTTTTGGACAGTGACTTCGGCATGGTTTCGGTGGCCGGGGTCGTCATTCTGGCGACGTCGGCGCGCAACTTATTCATGTCCTGCACGTTCCTTACCCTAGCCCCCGCGCCGCCGGCGTTAGTGGATTGTCGCGCCGCGCGGGGCGATTCATAACTGGTCTCGCACCTGTCAACCTGGAAAAACGCTTATAATCGGCTGGTTCCGGGGGAGTGTGCATTGCGCACCGGGGCGGTGCATAATTGGAGTCGTTGTTTTCGAGCGAGGGTCCGCGGGAGGTGGGTTAGGGTGGCTTACGACGTCTTCCACGTGCGCGGCTTGTACACCTCGCTTTCCGACGGCTGGACCTACCTCAACGCCCACGACTGTCCGCAGATCCCCGAGCGCGTGTCGTCGGCGGTGGCCCGCTCGTTCCGGATGTCCACCGCGGTGGCGCGCCCGGAGCCGGTGGCGGGTTCGCACTCGCGCGATAACGTCGGCAAGCCGGAGGGTTATTCGCTGCTGAGCGACGCCCATGCCGCTGTCGCGGATCTTGTGGGTGTCTCTCCGGATCGCGTGGTCCTCGGCCCGAACTTGCACACCCTGTACTCGGCGCTGGCGGCGGCGATGCGCCCGATGTTCCGCCACAATTCGACGGTGGTGCTGAGCAAGCTCGACCGTCCCGAGCTCACCGCGGCGCTGGGCCGCATCGACGCGCGCGTGCGCTGGGCCGAGCCCGACCTCGGCACGGGTGAGCTGCCGGCGTGGCAGTACGGCGAGCTTGTCGACGGCACCACACGCCTCATCTCGCTGCCCGCGGCGCACCCCCTGCTCGGCAACGTCACCCCGGTCGCCGACGTGGTCGACGAGGTGCGCGAGCGCTCCCGCGCCTGGGTCGTGGTGGACGCCTCGGCCTACGCCCCCTACCGAGCCATCTCCTTCGACGAGTGGGGCGCCGACGTGATCGCCGTGGACATCGGGCAGATGGGTGGCCCGGAGATCGCGGCGCTCGTATTCCGCGATAACGCGATGTTCACCCGCATGGAGTCGCTCGGCGACTCCAGCCTCGCCGGCCGCGACAAGCTTGCCCAGACCGTTTCCCCGGGCCTGGCCGGCGGAGTCTCCGCGACCGTGGAGCACTACGCTTCGCTTGCCGACGCCACCCCGCGCGGCCGCGCCACCCGCCGCAACCGCCTGATCGCCTCGATGGCGGAGCAGGAGCGCTACCTCAACGGGCTGCGCGACGACTTACACACGTTCCTCGGCACCCTGCCGGCCGTCCACATCGTGGGCGTTTCCGGCGAGGCGGCCGGAGGGGTCAGCGTGGACAGGATCCCGCGGGTAACCTTCGGCGTGCGCGGCGTTCCCGGCCAGACCGTCTACCAGCGCCTCATCGACAACGGCATCGTCGCCACGGAGGCGCCCGCCAGCGAGCTTTTCGACGCCATGGGGGTCCCCGACCTCGGCGGCGCCGTCACCGTTTCTCTCGGCCCCTTCAACACAGCCGGGGACATCAACCAGCTGATCCGGACCGTCGCCTCCCTGGCCTAGTCCGACCTAGTGTGGCCTAGTCGCCGACGGTGAGGACGATCTTGCCGGTGTTGTCGCCGGAGTCGAGGTACTCGTGGGCGGCCGCAGCCTCGGCGAGGGGGAACGTGCGCGAAATGGTCGGCGCGATGGTGCCGTCCTCGAACAGCGGCCAGATGGTTTTTACGGTGTCGGCGACGATCGCGGCCTTCATCGGCAGGGGACGCGCGCGCAACGTCGTGGCGTGGACCGTGAGGCGGCGCGGCATCATCCGCCCGAGGCTCAAGGTGCCCTTCGCCCCGCCCTGCAGGGCGATGACGACCAGGCGGCCGTCGTCAGCCAAGGACTTGATGTTGTCCTCGAGGTAGTCCCCGCCCATGATGTCGAGGATGATGTCGCAGCTGCCGGCGAGTTCCTCGGCGAAGTTCTGTTCCTTGTAGTTGATCAGGATGTCCGCGCCGAGGTCGCGGCAGTACTCCAGCTTCTCGGCGCTGCCCGCGGTGACCGCGACCTCGCAGCCCAGGGCCTTGCACAGCTGAATCGCGAATGAGCCGATGCCGCCAGCGCCGCCGTGGATGAGCACGCGGTCGCCCTCCGCGATGCCCGCCGTCATCCCCAGGTTCGACCACACGGTGGCGGCGACCTCGACCACGGCGGCCGTCTCGTTCATCGAGAATCCCTTCGGCAGGGGAGTGAGCTGGCCCTCCGGCACCGCGACGTACTCCGCGTAGCCGCCGCCGGCGAGCAGGCAGCCCACCTCCTCGCCAACCTCGCGGGAGGTGTCGCCGGCATCGGCGATGGTGCCTGCGCACTCCAAGCCCAGGGTCTCGGGCGCGCCCTTCGGCGGCGGGTACATGCCCTCCGCCTGCTTGAGGTCTGCCCGGTTCACGCCGGCCGCAGCGACCTTGACCAGCACCTCGCCCGGCTGGAGAGTGGGGCGCTCAACCTCGGCGAGCTCGAGTGAGCGGGGGTTGTCGGGGTCTGTCTGGATGATTGCCTTCATGCCCCCCGAGATTATCGAAGTCTGCGGTCCCGGGCTAAGATGGTCGCGTTGGAGACGTGGCAGAGCGGCCGAATGCACCGGTCTTGAAAACCGGCGAGGGTCAAACCTCCGGGGGTTCAAATCCCCCCGTCTCCGCCACGCGAAATCGGGTTGTGCGCCACATGAGGCGCACAACCCTTTCCGCGTTTTCGGAGGTCAGAAGATTATTCGTTGGAGCTAGCGTGGCGAAGGCTGGCGCGGCGGACGCTCTCGAGCTTGGCCCTGTTATCGGGTGTCAGGGTCTTCCTCATATTGGTTTCTACGACTGGACGTTCGGCATACATCACCTGTGAATGGTGTAGATCATCTGTCGCCCTGTGAAATAGCTTCAACTTGGATTCGTGGGTGAATGCACCTTTTGCGGCTCCGAGTGAGCTGCTTTGGGGAACCCAGCTGTACCGCGAGTTCTCGACGAGTTGGTATTCAATCGCTCTCTTCACCAGAGCAGATATCCAATCGGCGAATTGGATATTTGCAGACACCTTGCTGTCGATGTGCATAGGGGGTTCGATAATCCGTCGCATTTCATCGTGGTCGCTCGCTCGACCGAGAATGTGAGAGTACATGCGTGGCAGGCGCTGAAGGCGTGATTTCTCATTGATTTGGTCCATCATCACCAAGAGCGTTTCATCAGCGGTATCTGCATGCCGAGCCAACCGGTTGAGAGTCTCCCGCATGGCGACTTCCTCACGGATGCGGAACTCCGCTGGACCTGAGTTGGTTTCCTTTGGGGTCCCGAGCGCCTTTTCCTCTGCATAGTAAAAGAGACGACCTTCGAGCTTGCGCACTGCTCTTATCAGCGATCCAAGAACACGAAGATTTTGGGGGCGCTCCTCTGCGGCCCGAGCGAAAAGGAGGTCGGAACCCTTCCATTCCCAACGACCTTCGTGGTCAGCATTGCTGTTGGCTTCGGGAAACAAGTTGCGCTTTTCTCTGGTGAAGATTGCTCCGAACGCCCGAGCATTGTAATCCGGAATCAGGAAGCCACCGTAGCCAAAGGCGGGGCCGTCACTGAAACGCTTGTGTTCAAGGCTAACGAAGGCACCGGGCTGACCAATTTCATCTATGTAGGCGAGGAGCATAGTGTCGATAGTCCTTTTCCGAAACGCGAGAACCCGCGCTCAGAGCGCGGGTTCTCGGATTTGCTGCCCTAGACCTTCTTGTCCGAAGACTCAATCTTGGCTCACGGGAAAAAGCTTAATACATCGGAACAGGTATCGCTAGACAGCAGCGCTCTTAAGGAGCACATATCTGTGCCCTCGCCCTACGCCTCGATAGCGTCCAGCGCCTCGACGAAGCGCGCGGCGGTCGCCTCCGGGTCCTCCCACTTGTCCAGGCCGAACAGGCCGATGCGGAAGGTGGAGAAGCTCTCGCCTTCGTTGATCTTCAGCGGAACGCCCGACGCGATCTGCAGGCCTTGGGCCTTGAACGCGGCGCCGGACTGCTGCTCGGGGGTCTTCGCGTAGAGCACGACCACGCCGTTGGACTGGTACCCGTCCGCGGCGACAGAGGCGTAGCCGCGCTCGGCGGCGGCGTCGCGGACCAGGCGCCCGAGCGTTTGCTGGCGGTTTTCCAGCTCGTCCAGGCCGATCTTCACAGCCTCGCGCATGGCCTCGAGGTTGGCCACGATGGTGTCCGTTGGCAGGGTGGAGTGGTAGGCGGCGGTGCCCTTGCGGTATCCCTCGAAGATCTCCAGCCACTTCTTCAGGTCCAGGGTGAAGGACGTGCTTTGCGAGGCCTCCACGGCCGCGCGCCCCTTCTCCCCGAGCATGACGTAGCCCGTCGAAGGCGACCCGGACCAGGACTTCTGCGGCGCAGAAATCAGCACGTCGACGCCCGTTTCGCGCATATCGGTAAAGGCAGCACCTGCGGCGATGCAGTCGAGGACGAACAGGGAGTCCGTTTCGTCGGCGATCTCGCCCAGGCCGCGCAGGTAATCCTCGGGCAGCGTCAGGCCGGCGGCCGTTTCGGTGTGGGCGGTGACGATGATGTCGGGGTTGAACTCGGCGGCGGCTGCGCGGACGCTATCAAGCGAGGGCGGTGCGAACGACGGCGTGGCACCCTCGGTGGCGGGCGCGGCGTTGAGGACGCGGACGTCCTCGGTGATCGCGCCGGTCTCGATGATCTGCGACCAGCGGAAGGTGAACAGGCCCGAGCGGAGCACGAGCACCCGCTTGCCGGTGAACAGCTGGCGGGCGACCGCTTCCATGGCGCCGGTGCCGCCACCGGGGACGAGCACCGCCGATTCAGCGCCGTAGGTGGAGCTGAGCAGCTCCACGATCTCCTGGGCTGCGTCGATGAACTTCTGGGACATGTGGTTCAGGGAGCGATCGGTGAAAACCACCGAGTACTCCAGCAGACCATCCGGGTCGATGTTGGGGCGAGGTAGTTTAGTCATGCTGCCAGGGTAGCCCCTCGCAGCGTGGCCCGGGGCTGTTTTCCCGGGTCAGGTCAGCGCACTATGCCTCCGGGAAGAGCTCCGGCATGGTGTAGAACTTGCGCTCGCCGAACGGTGCGTCGACGCCGCGGAACACCTCGAGGGCGAGCTTGGTTGACGGCCGATCCTGGCCCGCAACGACCTGCACCTGGTCGAGGCTCAGCGGGCCGTCGATAAGCACGGTGGCGCCGGCGTTGGGGGAGTCGGTGCGGTGGGAGAAGCGGGAGATGTCGAAAAGCGAGGAAGCGTCGTCGAGCGAGCGCGTGGACTTATCGACGCCATCCGAGAGTGTCCAGTCACCCTCAATGTCGCCCAGCGGGATGCCGAGGAGCACCACGTCGCGCGCGAACTCCGGGTTCGTCAGCGCGGACACCTTCGGCGCCAGGTAAAAGGTCAGCGGCCCGCGCAGGGTCTCGGCGCTTAGCTCGCCCGCGCGAACGGGAAGCCAGACGAGCCAGTCCTTGGCGTTGTCGGTGGTGGGGGCTTCGTCGCCGCGCGCCGCGAAACCGGAGGTGAGCCATGAGTTAATTTTCATGCGTCATAGTTTACGTAAATGCGGGCGGCCGAGGGGTGGGCGCATTTTGCGGGCGGGGCATTGTTGGGTAGGATTCCAGAAGGTCTGGAGACGTGCCAGAGTGGCCGAATGGGGCTCCCTGCTAAGGAGTTGCCCTCTTTGCGAGGGCCGCAGGTTCAAATCCTGTCGTCTCCGCCACGCGCCCGTAGCTCAACGGATAGAGCATCTGACTACGGATCAGAAGGTTGGGGGTTCGAATCCCTCCGGGCGCACGTTATCCCCGGGACACCGCACGGTGCCCCGGGGTTTCGCATGTGTGGGGGTGGGGCTTGTTCTTCCGGTTAAGAACACAAGGCTAAGAATCCACCTTTTCCGGGCCGAGCCCTGGATTCTTACCCTTCCGTTCTTAACCTGAGGCGCCAGTGCCCCCGCGCTACCTCGGTAGTGTGAAGCGCAGTGAGGAAGGGGCAGGTATGGCAAAGGTAAGTATGGACCCGCTGCGCTCGCTCAAGCGTCGCAAGTCCGTCGCCGCGCAGGACGTGGAGGCGATGCAAAGGCAGCTGGAGTCCATGCCGTTGCGCGAGGTCACCGGGCTGGTGGAGCGCACCGCGCCCGCCGAGGGCGCGAAGGTGCTGCGCATGCTGCCGCCGGAGCGGTCGTTGGCGGTGTTCGACGTCCTCGATCCAGGCCACCAGGCAGACATCATCGCCGCGCTTGGCGACGACTCCGTGGTCTCCTACTTCGGCTCCATCGGCGCCGAGGACCGCGTCGCGCTGCTTGATAACCTGCCCGCGGAGATGGCGGAGCGCCTCCTGGCCCAGCTTGGCGAGGACGACCAGCGCGTGACCAACGTGGTCCTGGGCTACCAGAAGGGCTCGGTGGGCCGCGCCATGTCGCCGGCCGTGCCGGAAGTGACCCCGGAGATGACGGTGCAGCAGGTGGTGGACATGCTGCGGGCGGACGTCGAGAAGCTGGAGACGATCTACACCATCCCGGTGATCAACGACGACCGCGAGCTCGTCGGTGTGACCACCCTGCGGCGGCTGTTCCGCAGCTTCAGCGACGACACGATTGCTGACGTCGTGGAGCCGGCTGCCTCCGTCACCGCGACCGACGAGGTCGAAGACGCGGCGCGCTGGTTGATGTCGACGGACCTTCTCGCCGTGCCCGTGGTCGACGAGGACAACCGCCTCGTGGGCATCCTCACCTACGACGAGGCCCAGGACGTGGTCGAGCACGCCGACACAGAAGACTCTGCGCGCCTCGGTGCCTCCGAGCCGCTGGGCAAGCCGTACCTGTCCACCCCGCTGGTGCAGCTGGTGCGCAGCCGTATCGTGTGGTTGCTCGTGCTTGCGGTCTCCGCGACGCTGACGGTGCAGGTCCTCGATATCTTTGAGGACACGCTTGCGCAGGCGGTGGTGCTGTCTCTGTTTATCCCGCTGCTTACCGGCACCGGCGGCAACACCGGGAACCAGGCTGCGACGACGGTCACTCGTGCGCTCGCGCTTGGCGACGTCCACAAGCGCGACGTCCTTTCCGTCATGTGGCGCGAGCTGCGGGTCGGCATGATGCTCGGCGCCGCACTCGGCGTTATCGGCCTGGGCGCGGCGACGGTCTTCTTCGGCTCCGACATTGGCGTTGTCATCGGTGCGACACTCTTCCTAGTCTGTTCGATTTCGGCGACCGTCGGCGGTGTGATGCCGTTGGTGGCCAAAGCCGTTGGCGCGGACCCGGCGGTCTTTTCCAACCCGTTCATTTCCACCTTCTGCGACGCCGCCGGGCTCATCGTCTACTTCCTCATTGCGAAGACAGTGCTCGGCCTCTAGGTCTAGGATTATGTGTCTGGCCAGGCTTTTTGGCGGGGAATCGACCGAGGTGTAAGGTTTCTATCTGTTGCCGAGCACAACGCAGCAGCGTTTCGGCCCGACACAATAAAATATGCGCCCGTAGCTCAACGGATAGAGCATCTGACTACGGATCAGAAGGTTGGGGGTTCGAATCCCTCCGGGCGCACAAAATCAGGCCCCCGAGCTGCAAGGATATTGCACAGCTCGGGGGTTTCTCGTTGTCTGAGTTCGCCTGGTGTCGGATGCGGATTGCAGCTTGTGTTTATGGCGTCAGTGTCGGCGTAGAAATGAACGCAATTTTCAATGCGGAACCGGTAATAACCCCAGTTCATAGGGCTTAACAGAGAAATTGGTTACGCGTCATCCAGTGAGTTCTGCTGCACTTCCTAGATTCCTTCTAGTGCAGTAAGCTTCCTGGGGTTATAGCTATACCCAATTCTCAGTGGCCTATTGCGTAACCCCGTTCCCGGGGTGCGTGCACCTGAGGTTGGTCGGAAAAAGGACACTTAATGAACGGCAAGTCCACAAATACGCTGCTGAAGGTACTCGCAGCTTTGCTGTCCGCCGGATTACTGCTGGGGCTTGTTGTCCCTGCGATGGGTCGGGCAGAAACTAACGGCTACAGCGTGGCGATTAGTGATGCGAAATCTGCGCCCACGCATTCAACCCTCGAGTACACCATCTCCATCAACTGTGTCGTTCAGGGCGGCTGCGCGGGTGCGAGCCTGACGCTGAACCGGCCGACTGGCCCGGATGGGGTAAAGCTTGACGGCCCGGCGGTTTTCTCCCTGCGTTCGGGGGTTAACCCGGCAATTGTCTTCACCACGACCGGAGACAACACCGACACGGTGACGATGGATTTTTCGCGCTTTGACCAGAACATCTCCCAGGTCTTCACCGTGAGCTGGAAGACCACTGATGCTCTCGTGATCCCGGGAACTTACACCTTGAACTGGTCCACCAAGTGGCCGGCGCAAGGGGTGGATCGTACCGGTAGCGCAACGGGTGTGGTGACTGGTACTCCAAATGTGAGTCTCCAGAAGTCGGCGGTCACTGGGGGTAACACGACCTGGGCTGGTCAATTCCGCCGCTACCAGATCCAATACAACCGTCCTAGAAACGTCGGTACCACTGGTGTGACGACGACACTCGTGGATAAGCTTCCTCCGGAGGTCGAGTTCCTCGGCTTTACGGAAGAGGGCGTTGGCGGCGACATGAGATTCCGTCGTTTGGATATCGCAAACGGCGACACGAAGACCGTCTACGACACTACCGAGTCGGGCGGGGCCATCTACGAGTACGACGCCGCCAACCACCAGGTCCTTATCCATATCACCCGCGGAGTGGATGCGTATCTCGGCATGCGCACCCGGGGTATGGCAATTATTCGCTACGACGTTCGCACAAAGCAGCAGAACGCCTCTGGTCAACCCATTGCGGCTGGCACTCCCGTCAAGAACACGGTGAGTGCCCTGGACCCGACAACGTTGGATGGTAAGTCCTTCGCGATTGCTCCTGCCACAGCGTCTGCGACGTACATCGCACAGCGCCCCGGTACGTTCACGAAGGGGCGTACCACCGGTGAGTATGTCAGGACGACAGCGGATGATCCAAACGCACCGGCGCAGCGGTTTGGCTGGGCTATCGGCACGACTAACCCGGGAACCGCGCCGACTCAGTTGCGCATCGTGGACAAGACGAGGTGGGAGAAACCAATCCAGGGTACCGACTACCGTTACCTCACGGCGGTCTCCCTCGACCCGGTGACCTATAACAACGGGGACGTCATCTCGTATCCCGCGACGGTGATCGGCACCACCGCGTCTGGGAACACCATCACCTACACCGTAGGAGCCGGTCAGACGCTCAATATTCCGGCGAGCGACGAGATTATTAACGCGGAGATCGTCGTCGAGAACTTCCGCAACATGGACTTGGTGCCGGATACGCCAACCAACGGGCTGCTTAACGTGAGGCTCACTCATGACGTGAAGATCACCACGCAGCAGATTGTCGATGCGAAGAATGCGCCCGGCATGTTCCTGTTCAACGAGGCGACCTTTATCCTCAACAACAAGGGGGCGGGGTTCGCGAGAGCGTACTACACTTTGCAAGCCATTTTGCCGGCCATTAATCCGCTGCTCGAGGGCGTCCCTAAACCTGGGAATACGAGGGACGGGATCGGTCTGTACCGCAACGAGACCTTCACGGCTCAGATGAATCTGTACGCGACCCAGGCAGGCGTGATGGCTCACCCAGAAGCCTTCATGGTGCTTCCGAAGGGTTTCACATTGGGCGGTACGCCCCAACTGACGAACGCGCCCGGAAAATCCTGCACACCCGATGCCTCCGAATGGGTCTGGGAGAAAATGGCGCCCTACAACGGTGGCGAGCGTTGGCGAATTACCCTCCGCGATGGAGGCGAACTCGATCCCAAAAACGGAGCGGCGCAATTGTGCTACAACCTCGAGGTCTCCTCGGGCAACGCCATGGCGGGCACGTATGACAAGCCCAACCTGAATGATCCCATGCACGGTATCGTCCTTGGTGTGCGTGAAATGGGAGGCGCACTGGCGTCTACCCAAATGGGCTCTAACGACGCCTACGACATCAACTCCGACGGAAATACAGAGGGCCAGTGGCGTTTCACTTCCATGCCCGTCAGCGTCGCCCCGATTAGTGCGGTGGGCGTAACCAAGACCTCCCAGGGTGACCTGGACAAGGTCAACGATATTTCGCCGCAGCAGTGGGAGCCGGGTGCTACTACGGCTGCCCAGGCGCGGGATACTGCCGACTTCACCATCACTGCCTCGACGTCTGGAACGACTGCCGTGCGCGACTTGGTGGTCTACGACATGCTTCCCACCGTCGGAGAGAGCTTCACTCAGATGGTCGACAACGCGACTGCTGATCCTGCAGCGAACACCGTCAACACCTTTGGCCCCACGCTGACGGGCCCGGTCACAAGAGTTGGCCACAGTGAAGATGTGACCGTGTACTACACCACCTCAGCTAACCCGTGTCGCCCCGAACTGTCGACGAGTAGGCAGTGGCCGACAACGGATTGCACGAGCTTCAACGCGAAGAACGAGTGGACCACGAATTTCGATTCTCTCCGCAAGGAAGACATCAAGGGCATCCGCATCGTCTTTAACCAACCGGTATTCGGTGACTTCAGCTTCAACGTGCCAGTTGCACTTCCGAAGAACGACTACTCCGGCAAGCCTGTGGATGACGCGGACATTGCTACCAACCGCACGGCTGTTGCCGCGAAGACCCCGGACGGCGTGGTCATTCCTTACGTCGGTCCCGCGTTCGCGAGGGTGACCCCCTACGGCGCCATCGGCGTGAATAAGTCCACCATCATTAATGGCAAGTTTTCCGACACCGCCGGTGACACCGCGGCGCCGACGCTTCGCCGAGGCGACGAGTTCATCTGGGTGGTCAATGCTTACGGCGACAAAGACGGCGTGGCAACGACGGACCCGGAGATCTACGACGAGCTGCCCGCAGGCGTGGAGCTGGTTGAGGTAGTTAAGGACGCCCCGTACGCCAGCGACGGAACCTTCGACGAGGAGAACGGTCTGTGGAAGCCTGGTCGGATTGATCCGGGCCAGCACAAGTACCTTTATTTGAAGGTCCGTGCGACGGGAGCGGGGGACATGTCCAACTACGCGCTTTACGACGACCCCAGTGAGCCCGGCTTGCCGGATCAGAACCAATGCGTGGCCGGTGTTGACAACGACGGAAAGCGCGCATGCGACGTCTCTACCGTTCACATTGACGCAGGAAACGCCACGATTTCTGGCAACGTCTTTAATGACGTGGACTGGTCCAACACCCGTACCGATGGCGACGGCGCAAACGACAACTGGCCTGTCTACCTGATGGAAGTCCTCGAGGACGGGACGCTGAAGCCCATCGCGGAGACGTTTACCAACGTCGACGGCAACTACACCTTCGATTCCCTCCCGGCCGGCAACTACCGTGTCGCCTTCGGTGCGGAGGACCGTGTGCGTTTCGCCGACAGCAACATCGGTGATGACGAGCAGGCAGATTCCGACGGCGAGGAGTACCTCGAAATCGACGGCAACCCGCGCTTCCTCACTGCGTCGTACGCACTCGCGGAGAGCAGCAGCATCGACAACATCGATCTCGGTGTCCAGGAGCTGGCTTACGTCAGCGGTATCGCTTTCGACGACCGCGACGGCAACGGCAGCATGGATGGTGAAGACACGGCGCTGTCCGGCGTCGAGGTCCAGATTTTCAACGAGGACGGCACCCCGGCTCTAGCGGGCTACTCACCCTCCAACCCCACCGGTGCTGAGGCGCCGACCCTGACCACAGGGGAGGACGGCACTTACCGCTTCGAGGGCCTGCGCCCGGGACGCTACTACGTGCAGTTCTCTGAGAAGGACAACTACGCCTTCACCATTCAGAGCGGCGCCGCCGACACTATCTCTGAGCCGGAAAAGTCTGATGTCATTCAGTTCGGAGAGACCGCCGGCCAGACCCCGGTGTTCGGGGCAGTCATTGGTGAGACCCCGAACGTTGACGCCGGTCAGGTGCAGCGCGCCCAGCTCGCCGGTGTGGTGTGGACCGACGACAACGGCGACGGTTTCAACTCTGAAGGCGAGAATCCGCGCGAGGGTGTTGTAGTGCAGCTCGTCGACGCCAATGGCAACGTCGTCGAGACGACAACGAACGGGAACGGTGAATACTCGTTCACGGGGATTCTGCCCGGCACCTACACGGTCGTTTTCAACGCCGGTGACGACATTGTTTTCACTACGCGTCCGGAAACCCCGAACGCCTCTGACGTGGACGGCAGTGATGTTGACTCCGCCACCGGTCGATTTGAGAATCTGGTGCTCACTCCAGGTGCCAACGTAGGGCACCTAGACGCTGGCGTCTTGCCGCGCTCCACGGTGTCGGGTGCCGTCTTCTTCGACGACAACAACAACGGCATGTGGGACGACGACGAGTCGGTTGAGCCACGCGAAGTTACAGTGCAGCTCCTCGACTCCGAGGGCAACTTTGTCGCCGAGACCAAGACCAACCCTGCGACCGGAACCTACTCGTTCCCCAACGTCGTTCCAGGGACCTATTCGGTCCAGTTCGTGAACCCGAACGCCGGACGTTTCGCTAACCCTGGCGACGCCGATTCGATCACCGATCCTCGCGTCAACGATGCTGACGCAACCGGCACGACCGCGCAGTTCGTGGTCGCTGGTGGTAAGGCTGTCGAGAAGGTGGACGCTGGCTTCCTGCGTTACCAGCAGGTCAGCGGACACGTGTTCGAGGACACCAACGCCAACGGCGTATGGGATGAGGGCGAGCCCGCGCGCAAGGACGTGACGGTGACGCTTACCGACGCCCAGGGAACCGAACATGTCCAGATGACGAACGACGACGGCTTCTACCTGTTCGACGGCGTCATGCCGGGTCAGACCACCGTCACCTTCACCCTGCCGGACGGCACGCAGTGGACGACACGGACTAACTCCAGCACGCAGCTCGATGACCTGCGCCGTGACAAGCTCAGCGACATCGATCCGGAGACAGGTGCGGTCACGTTCACCATGGTCGGTTTCGACGACCCGGCGAACGCGGATAGCGCGAACGTGGTCAACCTCGATGCCGGTCTGATCAGGCCCAGCGTTGTCGCCGGCGTTGCTTTCACAGACAGCAATCGCGATGGACGCCGCGACGAGGACGAGGCCGTGCTCGCCGGAGTGACCGCCACGCTCTTCAGGGCGGACGGCACGCAGGTGGGTGACTCGGTCACCACCAACGAGAACGGGCGCTACGAGTTCACCGACGTCGTCCCGGGTGAATACTATGTCGTCTTCGGCCCGCCGGAGGGCGCTGTGTTTAGCCCGCAGGCTCCAGCCGAGGACGTTCTCCTGCCTGGTTTGAATGACGCCGACGGCCAGGGTCGCACCGCGATCTTCACGGCTGGCAACAACCCGGTGGACACAATCGATGTTGGCATCATTAACTCCGCCAACATCAGTGGTGTTGCCTGGATCGACAAGAACCAGGACGGCATCCGTGGTGATGATGAAGAGGTCCGCAGCGGCGTTCCGGTCTACCTCGTGGACGAGAACGGCAACGTTGTCGGTGAGCCAGTGTTCACCAACGGCGATGGGGCCTACGCGTTCATCGGTGTCGCACCGGGCACCTACAGCGTCGTGGTGGGCGATCCCGCCAAGTCGATCGCGGAGCGCTCGGCAGAGCTCGGCCTTGGCATAGGTAGCCCGCAGACCGGCGAACCGTTCGACGCGGAGAAGCTCAACGACGTCGATCCGACGACGTGGACGTCGCGCCCGTTCCGCCTTAACGCGGGTGCGGACGTGGTCAACGTCGATATCGCGACCACGAACCTCGCGAGCGTCAAGGGAGAGGTCTTCCTCGACCTGAACCGCGACGGAATCCAGGACAGCGGCGAAACGCCGGTGGCCAACGCAGAGGTCCGCATCATCGACGTCGAGAGCAACCAGGTGTACACCACGACGACCGACGAGACGGGTGCGTACTCTAAGGCCGTTCCGTCCGACCGTACCTACCGCGTCGAGTTCCCGGCGCTCGAGGGCTACAAGTTCAGCCCCTCGAACGACTGGAACCGCGACGTGAGGGAGGCTGGTTTCTCCGACATCAACGACCAGGGTGTGACCGGAGAGTTCACCGTCGGCGACGGTGAAGAGGTTGGTCCGATCTCGGCCGGCTACATCGCCAACGGCGCCATCTCGGGCATCGCGTTCAACGATGTCGACGGCAACGGTACGCAGGACGCCGGTGATGAGCCCCGCGCGGGCGTCAATGTCGAGCTGATCCGCATCGCCGAGGACGGCACTGAGACTGTCGTCGACACCGTCACCACCGATGAAAATGGTGCGTACCTGTTCAACACGGTCGAGCCGGGCACCTACGCGGTGCGCTTCAGCACTGGGGATGAGAAACTCGACTTCACCCAGTCCGACGACGCCACGGACCAGAACCTCCAGGAGTCGGGCCGAAGCGATGTCAACACGAGCGGCATGACCCGCCCGTTCACCATCGCGGTGGGCGACATCGTTGCGAACGTCGACGCAGGTGTGGCTGCTGTGCCCGAGCCGACGACCACCCCGACCACGCCGGTAGGGGAGGGCACCATCGCGGGCCGCATCTTCAACGATGACAACCGCAACGGCGCTATCGACGGCATCGACTCGGGCATCGCAGGCATCGTGATCGAGCTTCTCGACGCCAACGGGGACCCCGTCCTCGGCACCGACGGCCAGCCGGTGACCGCTACGACGAACGCTCAAGGCGAGTACTCGTTTAACAACCTGCCGGTCGGTGACTACCGCGTGCGCGTCCAGAGCGCGCCTGCAGGCATGGAGCTCACCTCGTCCTACGGCGGCGACGGTCCCACCGTTAATCCGAGCCTTGTGGCTCCGGTGACGTTGACTACCTCGGGTGTGGGTGGCGTGAACTTCGGATTCTCCGCGCCACTCATCCAGCCGATTCCAGGACCTGGTTCCATCTCCGGAACCGTGTTCGTGGACAAGACGGCACTGGGTGAGATGGGTACGGATGAGTATGGCATTGGCGGCGTCATTGTGATCCTGCGCGACGCCTTCGGCGCCGAGGTTGCCCGGACGGTGACCGACCGTGAAGGTCGTTACGTCTTCACCGGACTTCCGGCGGGTAGCTACGTTGTCGAGATCGACACCGACTCCTCGCCGCTCGGCACGGCCTTCACTCTCGTGTCGGGCCCGAAGGGCGCCACTGGCGCCGCGGCAGTCCCGCGCTTCGAGGTGGAGCTGGTGGAGATCGCGGATGTGGACGGCACCCTGATCGTCGACTCCGTTGAAGGTATCAACTTCGGTTTCCAGCCCACCGCAGGGCCGGTGGAGCCCGCCACACCGACGGAGACCACGACGGAAACCACGACAGAGACCGCCACGGAGACTGAGTCCTCCGCGGTAACGGTGACGAAGGAGCCCTCGTCAGGCCCCACCACCACCGTCACTGCTGCGGCGCCCACCACGGCTCGCAGCGACAACCCCACCCCGAGCGCACCCGCGCTCACCGCGGCTGCACCGACCGCCAGCGCGGCGCCTGCGCCTGCTGAGGATCGTGCGCGCTCGCGCGGACTCGCCGAGACCGGCGCGAACGTCCTGCTCGTGGTCTTGGTCGGCCTGGTTCTGCTGGGAGCCGGAGCGGCACTGGTCACCCGTCGCCGTAAGGACAACAACTAACACCGAACGGCGCGGTGTGATCCGCACCGTGTGATCAAGTCCCCGCCCACAGACTGTGTCTGTGGGCGGGGACTTTTCGTCGTAAAGCGAGCTGGCGTTGGGATGGGGTTACGCGTTGAGAACCTAAGGGAGCTCCGATAGATTGGGTGGGAGATATCTGCACACAGACGCATGGCAAGACTGTGCCTGGTTGATTGAGGTTGGAATGGCAAACAAGAACTCGGCACGTCGCGTCGGACGGATCTCCCTGGCGCTCATCGCGTCCACCGCGGTGGCAGTCTCCCCGCAGGTGGCACTGGCGCAAACCCCCACCAGCGTGAACGCATCGCCGGTCGAGCCCACCTCCCCGCAGTCGGCCCCCGAGCCCGACGCCGCAGCGACGCCCGACCTTGCTGGGGAGCTGCTCGGCCTCGCTACCGCGCTCGGTGCGGCAGGCACCGTCTCGGAGCCGGGCGCCGGCACCTCTGGCACGACGTTCACCTCCGATGGGCGTCAGTACACCGCCCTCGCCGCGAACCCGATCAACGGCAAGCTGTACGCGGTTCAGCCGGCGAAGGACGACGAGATTGCCGACCACCTCCTGCGCATCAACCCCGCCTCGGGTGCTTCCATCGACCTCGGTCCGCTCACCGCGCACGGTGCCGAGCAGCCGGTCGGCCTGACCACCGCGACCTTCACTAACGACGGCACCCTGGTGCTGTTCCCCGAAAACGCTGACGCTGACAAGCGTGTGTTCACCCTCGAGCTGGCGGACGACAACGCCCAGGACTCCGCTGACCGCGTCATGACCCCGCTGGAGATCCTCGTTACCGAGGAAGCCGACAAGCTCGGGGTCGAGAGCTTCGGTGCCTTCGCGCCGTGGGGCACCGACGTGAATGACCAGTCGCTGTACTCCTTCGCGATCGTGGAAAAGACGAAGCCGGTTCTCTACCGCTACGACCTGAAGGACCAGACCCTCGACGCCCACCTCGTGTCCATTGATCCGAAGGTCGACCAGGCCACAGTCACACGCGAGGACATCGTCGCTGCTTGGACGAAGGACAACGATGTTTTCGTTGCCGCGGACGCGCAGGGCGAGACGTTGGAGATCGTGAAGTCCGGCGCAGACGACACTAAGCCGGTGATCTCCGCGACCTCCAAGATTGCTGAAGACGACATCGCCTCCGAGGTCGCCCAGAAGCCGGTCATTGGCATGCAGCGCGTCATGCTGCAGGGTGAGGTACAGGCAACCCCGTCGGCCAGCGACACCCCTGCTTCGAGTGAACCTGCTGAAGCAATGCATGACCTTTCGGTGAAAGCAGTTGATGCCGATGGGAAACCGATCGCCGGAGCCACCGTGACTCTCGCAGGTGCCGATGACCGGAGCCAGACAACGGACGATAAGGGAAGAACCGTCTTCACCGGCTTGCCGACGAACACGTACGGCATCACGGTGTCCAAGGACGGCTTCACGACGAGTGTGTCAGACAGTGTTGAAGTAAAAGCCGGGTCGACGAATTTCCAGGTGAACCTGACCAAGACCACCACCACGACTTCGACGACGACCACGCAGTCGACCCCGGACCAGATCCAGGGCATCATCAAGGAGTTCACCCCGCTCCTCGCCGCTCTGGGCGTACCCGCTGCGGCGCTAGGCGGGACTGCGGGCGGATCGAAGGCCACCACGACGCGGACGACCTCGACGACGAAGTCCACCACATCGACTAAGTCGGCAACGTCCGGTGCGCGCACCGTCAGCGCGGGCGTGACCACCAGCCGAGCAGCTGCTGCGGCGAAGAACAACACCGCGAAGAGTAACACGGCGAAGAGCGGCAACGCTAAGTCCACCGCGACGACCGCTAAGAACGCGCGCAAGGGCAACCTTGCCGACACCGGTACCCCGATGACCTCCGTGATCGGTCTGGGTACGCTGCTGCTGCTCGTCGGTGCCGCCTACGTGTTCATGGGCCGCCGCCGCGAAAGCTAGTCGACGCGAGAGCTAGGCGTGGAAACTAGGCGTCGAGAAGCGAGCGGCTAGAACACCTCGACGCGCGCGCCGAGCGATTCGATCTGCTTGAGCTGGTTGATCCAGCCCGGCGCCCCGGGGTGGACGCGCATGACCGGGCGCGACGAGATGCGCACCGGGGAGACGGACTCGCGGCGCGCCCCGGAACGGGCAGCAAGGCGCGTGTAGGCACGGTTTCCGGCCTCGGCGAGCTCCTGCATGGAGGGGGCGTCGCCGCTCAGACCGTCGCGGGCGTCCTTGAGTAGGGCGATGTATTCGTCGATAACCGGCACGAGCGCGGCCGCGTTGGTCTCCACCATGTTGCGCACGAGGACGGGGTCCGTGCCGGCCACGCGGGTCGCGCCCTTGAATGACCCGGCCGCAAGCGACTGGGCGAGGGTGCCGCCTTGGTCGCCGACCAGCGAGAGCGCCTCGGCGATGACGTGGGGCAGGTGGGAGACGCGGGCGACGGCCTCGTCGTGCTTCGTGCCGGAGACGGGGACGGCCTCGGCGCCGAGGGCGGCGGCGAGGTTGCACACCTGGCCGAACAGCGTCGCCCACTGTGCTGGTACGGAGGCACCCTCGGCGTCGAGCTCGATGGCCCAGTCGTAGGTGACAGCCCACGCTGCGCGGACGAACAGGTCCGCCTGGGAGGCGTTCCACCCGGAGTTCTCGGTGCCGGCCATTGGGTGGCCGCCGACGTACTGGTTCTCAAGCCCGCGCTCGCGCACGAGGTTGTAGACGGGCTGCTTCACGCTGACTACGTCGGTGATGCCGCAGCCTCCGGCGTGCTCGACGATGGCGTCGAGGACCCCGGCGACGGCGTGCATGGGGGTGGCTACCACGATGAGGGCGTCCTGGTCAGCGGCGCGTTGCAGGGTCTCGGTCAGGTCGGAGGACACGTCGAAGCCGTCGCGCTGTGCCTGGCGTGCGCCGGAGCGGGACAGGGTGTAGCCAAAGGCGGTGAGGTCGGCGGCCACAGCGTCGCGCATGATGGACCCGCCGATCAGCCCGAGGCCGATGATGCAAAGCGGAGGGAGGGAGTGCGGGAACCGGTCAGTCACGGTGACAAGTGTTGCACACCCCCGCTATTCTCACTAGGCATGAGCCAGGATTTCGAGGACGGGTACGCCGTCACTGTTGCTGCGGACGGCGGTGAGTGGGTTGTGCGGGAGTTCGAAGACGATTTCGACAGCCTGGAGACCTCCGTCGCGGCGGTGCGCGCGCTGCGCAGCGAAGGTGCGGCCTTTGCCATCCTCAACGTGGAGGAGGAGTACCTCGTTATCGTTCGTCCTGGCCCGTCGAAAACACGGCTGCTTATTTCGGACGCGACCATGGCTGTCGACGACGACTTCGCGGCCGACATCCTCGATGAGGCCGGCATCGACATCCCCGATATTGACCCGGACGAGCTGGACAACATCGATGGCTGGCCGGACGGAGACTTTGGCATTTTTGCTGATCTCGGGCTGTCCGAGCAGGTCCTGAGCATCGTGCTCGACAGTGGGGACGACCCGCACGAGGCGATTATGCGCATTGCAGAGGAGCTCGGTTTCGCCGACGAGCTCGCTGACTGTCTCGAGTAAGCGGTGGTCAGCGAGCTGGAGCGCCGTGCTCACGAGAGAATGGGCCGGGCGATGGAGGTCGCCGCGGGCACCCCGCACGGCGATGTCCCGGTCGGCGCCGTCATTTTCGACGCGGACGGCAACGAGGTGGGCTGGGGGGTGAATCGTCGTGAAGCGAATGGCGATCCCACCGCCCACGCCGAGGTGGAGGCGATCCGCGATGCCGCGCGCCGGCTGGGCACGTGGCGGCTTGACGGCTGCGAGCTCGTGGTCACCCTCGAGCCGTGCACCATGTGCGCCGGTGCCATCCTCGGCGCGCGGGTGAAAAGCCTGGTCTTCGGGGCGTGGGAGCCAAAGACGGGGGCCGTGGGCTCGCTTCTCGACGCCCTCCGGGACCCGCACCACCTCCACACCGTCGACGTGCGCGGCGGGGTGCGTGAGCAGGAGAATGCGGAATTGCTCAGTCGTTTCTTCGCTTCCTTGCGCTGAACCGTCATGGAATTGTTACGCGGCGACCCAAGCGGCGTCGTTACAGTGGAGGCGTTAGTAACAATCGATTTTAGGTAAGGAGTCTCCTCATGGCACTTGAAGGCAAGGGCGACCAGCTCAAGGGTAAGGCGAAGGAAGCTGCCGGCGACCTCTCCGGCAACAAGGACCTCGAGAACGACGGCAAGGCTGACCAGCTCGGCGGCGGCCTGAAGGAGAAGGCAGCCGAGGTGCGCGACGCCGTTAAGGACAAGGCGAACGAGATCGCGGCCAACATTCAGGACAGCCGCGAGAAGTAGCAAATTTGGTGTCCCGGGCCTGCTGCCGTTACGCTAATCGGCGGTAGCGTGTCCGAGCGGCCGAAGGTGCTCGCCTCGAAAGCGAGTGTGGGTAAAACCACCGCGGGTTCAAATCCCGCCGCTACCGCAAGGTAGGAACAAAGCCCCTGACCAGCAGGTCGGGGGCTTTGTCGTGCCTGGCGTATATGATGGCGGAGACCTCAAGGCTCTTTGACACTTCAACCGCGGAAAGTTTATGGCTGATCTCCTCTTCCGACTCGGACGCTGGTCCTACCTGCACAAATGGCGCGTGATCGTGACATGGCTGATGCTGTTGGCGGCCGCCGCTGCGGGGGCCGCGGCTTTTTCCAGACCGTTTACCTCCGAGTTCGCGATTTCGGGCACGCCGTCCATTGATGCCCTAGTCACCCTCGACGAGAACTTCCCCGGTTCCGGCGATATTGCGAATGCGCCGACGGTCAATGTGGTCTTCGCCGCGCCGGAGGGGGAGACGCTGGACCAGCCGGAGAACATGCGGGCCATGGACCAGACGGTCGGCTACATCCGCGACAACCTCCCGGACATTGAGAACACGGAGCGCTTCGGCAACCCCGTGGCTGTCAATGCCGAGATCAGCCGCATGATCGTCGAACAGATGACCAGCATGGGCATGCCGGAGGAGACGGCCCGCGCCGACGCGTACAACGTGCGCACGCTTTCGGACGACCGCCGCATCGCCTATACCGCATTCGACTTCGGCGCCGAGTCCTCCATGTCCGTCAGCGAGGAAGACCGCCAGGTGGTGGAGGACGCGATGGACATCGGCCGCGCGGCCGGCCTCCAGGTGGAGGCGGGTGGGCCCGGTTTCGGCGATCCCATTGAGATCAAGACCGGCAGCGAGGCAGTTGGCTTGGCCGTGGCGTTCGTGGTCCTGGTGGTCACGTTCGGCTCGCTCATCGCGGCATCTATGCCCGTTGTCACCGCCGTGATCGGCGTGGGCATTGGTGCGCTGCTTATCTTGAGCGCCACCTACTTCGTCGAGCTCAACGACGTCACCCCGGTCCTCGCCGTGATGATCGGTCTCGCGGTCGGCATCGACTATGCCCTGTTCATCCTGTCGCGTTACCGGCAGGAACGTGCCACGCTCGACGCCCCGGACGCTGCGGGCTTGGCTACCGGCACGGCGGGATCCTCGGTGGTGTTCGCGGGTGCGACGGTCTTCACCGCGCTCGTGGCGCTCTCGCTCGCCGGTATCGAGTTCCTTACCTGGATGGGCTTGGCTGCCGCGGCCACCGTGTTCATCGCCGTGCTCATCGCGCTGACGCTGATCCCGGCGCTGCTTGGCGCGTGGGGGAAGCGCTCCTTTGGCCTGAAGATCCCGGGTGTTGCCGGACACCCTGGCCCGGGGTCTCGCCCGGCGAAGGATCTGGAGAACAAGTCCCTCGGCCGCAGCTGGGTCAACTTCGTGCGTCGCTTCCCGGCTGTCGTGATGGCGGCCGTGGTGCTCGGACTCGGTGCGCTGTCGCTGCCGGTGCTTAACCTGGAGATGGCGTTGCCGTCGGACACTACCTCCAACCTCGACACCACCCAGCGCAAGGCGGCTGACCTCATCGGTGAGGGCTTTGGCCCAGGTGTCAACGGCCAGTTCATGGTCATCGTCGACGCCCACGGCGTGAACCCCGACGCGGAGATCCTTCAGCCCTACATCGCGGCGATGCCCGACGAGGTCGGCAACGAGACGACCAAGGCGTCGCTCGCATCCTTCCTGTACTCGGTGGAGCAGGCGTCGTCGGTTAACGGCATCCGCCATGCGCAGCTGATCAACGTCAACGAGGATTTCACCGCGGCCCAGATTGTGGCCACCCCGGTCAGCGGGCCGGAGGAGGAGTACACCCTCGACGTCGCCCACGCGCTGCGTAGCACGAACACTCAGGTGGAGGACGCCACCGGTGTGGACATCGGGTTGACGGGTTTGACCGCGGTCCAGATGGACATCACCGAGGAGCTCGGGGGCGCGATGCCGCTCTACCTCGCCGTCGTGGTGGGGTTGGCGATCATCCTGCTTATCCTTGTGTTCCGCTCGCTGATGGTGCCGCTCGTTGCGGGCCTGGGCTTCTTGCTGTCGGTGGGCGCGGCGTTCGGTGTGACCGTCGCGGTGTTCCAGATGGGCTTTACCGGCCTGGTCAACACCCCCGGCCCGATCCTGTCGTTCATGCCGATCTTCCTTATCGGCGTCACGTTTGGCCTGGCCATGGACTACCAGGTCTTCCTGGTCACACGCATGCGCGAGCGATATCTCGAGGCACGCGACAATGGCCACCCGAACCCGGAGATCGCCGCCGTGGAAACCGCCACGGTCGAAGGCTTCGCCCAGGGCGCGCGTGTCGTCACGGCCGCGGCGATCATTATGATCGCGGTCTTTGTGGCGTTCATTGACCAGCCGCTGCCGTTCATCCAGATCTTCGGCTTCTCCCTCGGTGCGGCAGTGCTTTTCGACGCCTTCTTTATCCGCATGGCCCTCGTCCCCGCCACCATGTTCATCCTCGGCCGCGCCACGTGGTGGATGCCGCGCTGGCTCGACCGCATCCTGCCGGACCTGGACGTGGAGGGCACCGGGCTGGAGAAGAAGTTTGAAGGTAAGCGCCGTGAGGTGGGCGTCGAGAAGCGAGAAAGCCTGGAGGCGAGCCATGCGTGAGGACCTGACTTTTGAGGTGGCGACGACGCTGTATGACGCACCCGGCAAGCACGGGCGCACCGGTGTGATCCGCACCCCGCACGGTGACATTGCGACCCCGGCGTTTATCCCGGTAGCCACGAAGGCCACCGTGAAGACGCTCACGCCGGAGCAGATCCGTTCCACGGGCGCGCAGGCGATCTTGTCCAACGCGTACCACCTCTACCTGCAGCCGGGCCCGGACATCGTGGACGTGGCGGGGGGAGTGTCTGCCTTTGCCAACTGGGGCGGGCCGACGTACACCGATTCCGGCGGGTTCCAGGTGATGAGCCTGGGTGTGGGGTTCAAGAAGGTCCTCGCGATGGGCACTGAAGGCCTGGTGGACTCGGACATCCGCGCGGCCAATAAGGACCGCATGGCGCGTGTCGACGACGACGGTGTGGACTTCAAAAGCGTCATCGACGGCTCGAAGCACCGCTTCACCCCCGAGGTGTCCATGCAGATCCAGCACCAGCTTGGCGCCGACATCATGTTCGCTTTCGACGAGCTGACCACGCTGGTGGATACCCGCGCTTACCAGGAGCATTCCGTGGAGCGCACCCGAAGGTGGGCGAAGCGCTGCCTGGATGAGCACGACCGGCTCACTCGCGAGCGCGCCGCTAAGCCGAAGCAATCGTTATGGGGCGTGGTGCAGGGCGCGCAGTACGAGGATTTGCGCCGCCAGGCCACGCGAGGCCTGCTCGACCTGGACCGCCAGGCCCGCGCCGAAGGGAAGCGTGGTTTCGGTGGCTTCGGCATCGGCGGCGCGTTGGAGAAGGAGAACCTCGGCACGATCGTCGGGTGGGTGACCGACGAGCTGCCGGCGGATGCACCGCGGCACCTGCTGGGCATTTCGGAGCCGGACGACATCTTCACGGCCGTCGAAGCCGGCGCGGACACGTTCGATTGTGTCGCGCCGACCAGGCTCGGGCGCCGCGGTGGCGTGTACACGCTCGACGGGCGGATGAACCTCGCTGCGGCGCGGTTCCGCCGCGACTTCGCCGGGGTGGACGATGAGTTCGGCGGCTACGTCTCGCAGAACTACTCCCGCGCGTATATCCACCACCTGCTGCGCGCGAAGGAATTCCTGGCCGGGACGTTGTGCACCATGCACAACCTCGAGTTCATGATCCGGTTGGTGGACAACATCCGCGCGGCGATCAATGCGGGCAGGTACGAGGAGTTCCGCGACGAGTTTCTTGGGCGGTATTACGCGGCGTCGAGAAGCTAGGCGGCGCTTTCCGCGCGGCGAGTCCACGCGACGGCGGCGTAGGTCAAAGGCATGACGATGACCTCCATGAGCGTCTTCCACAGGAACCCGACCACGACGTAGTTGATGAACTGGCCCGGGGTCTCGATGCCAATGACGGCGGCGGCGATTGCGCAGAACAGCAGCGTGTCCGCGAACTCGCCGACGATGGTCGAGCCGATCAGGCGGGCCCAGAGGTTGCTGGTGCCGAAGCGGTCCTTCATTTTCTGCAGCACCCAGGCGTTGAGCAGTTGGCCGACGACGTAGCCGGCGAGCGAGGCAACCACGATGCGCGGCAGCAAGCCGAGCACGGCGGCGAAGGTGTCCTGGCCGTCGTAGAAGCTGGCCGGCGGCAGGTAGATCGCCACGTAGAACGACACGATGCCAACCACCGCGATGGCGAATCCGGTGAACACGGCGCGCCGGGCGGCGCGGAAGCCGTAGACCTCGGCGATGACGTCGCCGATGACGTAGGACAGGGGGAACAGGAAGAACGCGCCGTCGGTGATCAGCGGGCCGATCTGCACGCCTTTTTGCGCGGTGATGTTAGAAATCAGGAAGATCGCGCAGAAGAAGGCGACTAGGACGGGGTACGGGGAACGGGTAGCTGGGTGTGTCACCCGTAATATCCTAGGGCCATGAACGCTGGCAGATACGCGCCCTCGCCGAGTGGGGATCTCCATTTCGGCAACCTGCGCACAGCACTTCTTGCGTGGCTTTTCGCGCGTCAGAGCGGGCGGGCGTTTTACTTGCGTGTCGAGGATATTGACTCGGAGCGCTCCTCTGCCGAGTCCGCGGCTAGGCAGATCCAAGATCTCGAAGCGCTCGGCATCGATTTCGACCCGCCGGTGGTTTACCAGTCGCAGCGTTCGGATTTGTACGAGGCGGCGCTGAAGAAGTTGCCGGTGTACGAGTGTTACTGCACCCGCCGCGACATTCGCGAGGCCGCCAGCGCGCCCCACGCCCAGCCCGGCATGTACCCGGGGACCTGCCGCAACCTCACCGACGCCGAGCGAGCTTTACGACGCCAGGAGCTTGCCGACGATCACCGCATGCCCGCCCTGCGCCTGCGTTCGTCTGTTGCGGAGTGGACAGTGCGCGACTTCTTCCATGGTGCTGTCACTGGGCCTGTCGACGACGTTATTGTGCGCCGTGGCGGCAACCTCAACCAGGCGCAGGCGGGTGACTGGGCGTACAACCTCGCCGTGGTGGTTGATGACGGCGAGCAGGGCATCGACCAGGTGGTGCGCGGTGATGATCTGCTCATGTCCGCACCCGCCCAGGCGTACCTGGCGCAGTTGTTGGGGTATGCGGAGCCGGAGTACGTGCACGTGCCGCTGGTGGTTAACGCTGACGGTAAGCGCCTGGCCAAGCGCGATGGGGCGGTGACCTTGCGAGAGATGGGTTTGGATGCCGCATGGCCCGAACTGGTGCGTTCGTTGGGGTGCTCGTTGGGGTGTGAGGGCGTGGCGTCGGCGCGTGAGCTGCTGGAGGTGTTCGACCCGGCGAGGGTGTCGCGGCGGCCGTGGGTGTGGGAGTGACGAGAACGGTAGGGCTGGCGGCTGAGATCGATTTTATGTGAGTTTAGTCACTTTTTCGCGGTGCCTTCCCGCGACCTGCGGAAACGCCGGGCCACATGTCCGGACCCCTTGATACGAATATGTGTGCGATACAAGCCACACGTTCAGGGGGATAAATCATGGAGGGTTTCTACACCGTCAATACGCCGGGCGATCCGCTCGCGGAGGCGCTCACGGCAACGCGTCGAGCTGAATACGAACTGTTCCAAGCGAACCGGCCGCCCATCGATGCGGACTTCGAAGAAGTCGTCGATGTGCTGGCGGCTGCCTCGGGTCGCAGTGTGTTCTCGGTGACGGCCATTGTGTTCGCGCTACACCGCCTCGATGAGCTGCCTCGGCTCAGGGAGGTTCAAGAGAGGCTGTTTCATCTGGACTTCGCGCGGCTCATTGCTATCGATAACGTGCTCGGAAAGCTTGGTCCCGAGCCTGATCTGGAGGTGCTTGCGCGCATCGACGCCGCGGTCGCGCGCTACCTTACGCCGCGCAGGCCCCGCCAGGTGCTGCCGTCGGTGGCGAATCTGCGCCGCAAACTCAACGCGCTCGTTGCGGTGGAGGACCCCTCCATCGATCCTGCGCCCGACAAAGATCGCCCGCCGACGTATGACACGACGCCCGCCGGCGGGGGCAGGGTCGGGATCTATGCGGAGTACTCAGCTGCCGACGCCCTCCTGATCGACGCGGCCGTCTCTGCGGCGGCGAAAGAGTTTTCGATCAGCGAGGCTGAAGCGCTCAAGGGGCTCGTGCTCGGTGAGATGGCTGCTCCGAAAGTGGTGCTGCACACCTACCGGGCGAGCGACGTCAATCACGCACCGGGCTACGTGCGCGGCTTCGGCTGGGTGGACGGCTCCACCGCGGAACTGCTGGACTCGAAGGCGTCCCGCACGGTGGACCTTGACTGTGCGGCCCGTCGTGTCAGCCCGTCCTACGTCACCCCCGACCTGATCAAGCGCGCGGTCGAGGCGCGCGACGGGACCTGCCGCTACCCGCACTGTTCCCGGCCGGCCGCGGCCTGCCAGAAGGATCACTGCGTGGACTTCGCTGACGGCGGCCCGACCGCAGCGTTCAATCTGGTCAGCCTGTGCCAACATCACCACAACGTGAAAACCGACAAGCGGGCGACCTACGTGATCGACCCAGCGACCGACGACGTGATCTGGCTCTTCGCCGACGGGCACTGGGAGCGCACCGAAGCCACCGGCCCCACCGCGGCGGCCTCCCGCAACTGGGTGCAAACAGTTGGCCAAGCTATCGACGCCCGCCGGGCCGCCACCCGGGCAGCCGCAAAGCGAATCGACACTCGGGGTGACGGTGACGGAATGTCGGAAAATCCGACAATCACCCCGGTCGACGACATGTCCGTCGACGCCCCGCCGTTCTAACGAGAGAGGAGGATTTGAGGCACCCGGTGCGAGTCCTTTCAGGCCTTTACCAGCGTTTCCTGACAAAGGTTTGCCTAGCCTTACCTAAACACCCTAAGGTAAGCCTGTCCTAAGTTGAGGAAAGCGTCCTCGGGACTTGTGAAAGGAACAGAACATGAAGGTGTGGAAACGCGTCGCCGCCACGGCACTCGCGCTTGTCACGTCCGTCTCCCTGACGGCATGCGCAGGAAACTCGAGCAACACCGCCGCGACCGGCGCGGGCGATACGCCCTCGGCAAGTGGACCGATCGAGGTAACCGACGTCGTCGGTCGCACCGTCACGCTGGACAAGCAGCCCGAGCGCATCATCCTGGGCGAGGGCCGAGCGCTGTTCGCGACGTCCATCATCGACCGTGACAACCCCACCAACCACGTGGTCGCGATGGGTGAGGACCTCCTCAAGGCAGCGCCGTCCTACTACGAGCGCTTGACGGAAGCCCACCCTGAGATCAAAGACGTGCCGACCATCGGCAACCTGGGCAAGGGAGACGTGTCGGTGGAGAACCTGGTGTCCTACAACCCGGACGTCATGACCATCACCCTGGATCACTACAAGGCCGCCAAGGACGCGGGAATCCTCGAGAAGATGGACGCCGCAAGCATCAAGTACGTGGTGACCGACTTCCGCCTCCACCCGCTGGAGAACACCACCAAGTCCGTGGACATCTACGGCCAGCTCCTCGGCAAGGAAGACAAGGCCAAGGAGTTCAACTCCGAGTGGACCTCCACCGTTAAGAGCGTGGAAGACCGCGTGGCCAAGGCTGACAAGCCCAGCGTCTTCGTGTGGCGTGCAGCCGGTTACAAGGACGGCGTCTCAACGGTGAAGAACTCCAACATCGGTGACTTCGTCCGTGTCGCCGGTGGCGACAACATCGGCGACCGTCTGCTCGACTCTGAGTTCGGCGACATCACCATGGAAAAGCTCATTCAGGAAAATCCGGAGAAGGTCCTGGTCACCGGCGGCTCGTGGGCCCCGAAGGGTGAGAAGGTTACTCACGTCACCCTCGGCTACACCACGGAAGAAGCAGCAGCGCGCGAGTCCTTGGGCAACCTGTCCGACATCGCTGGCGTGGACCAGGTAACAGCCATGAACAACGGTGAGACCCTTGCTATGTGGCACCAGTTCTACGACTCCCCGCTGAACTACCTGGCCATCGAGCGCATTGCTCAGTGGCTGCACCCGGATCTGTTCGAGGACCTCGACTTCGACAAGGAGTGGAGCGACGCCCACGACAAGTACGTTCCGTTCGACGCGTCGGGCACCTTCTTCACAGCAGACGCCAACTAGGCCGCCAGCCCACCCACCAGGTAGAAAGTCGGAAAACTGTTGACTGCCGCAATAATGCCCCAGGATGATGCGTGCGCCGAGAGCATCGACAAGCTGCTGAAAAGCCACAACAAGGTCGTGCGCAGGCGACGGCTCATCATCGCGGGGCTCGTGTTCCTCGCCGTTGCCGCCTTCACCGTTGGCACAATTGTCGGGCCCGTGAACCTCAGCGTGCGCGATGTCTTTGTGGGGCTTGTAAACCCGTCTTCCTTAGACGACACCGCACATACCGTGCTGTGGAAACTACGCCTGCCCATGTCGGTGATGGCGGTACTGGTGGGCATGTCCCTGGGTGCCGCGGGTTCGCAAATGCAGACAATTCTGGGTAACCCCCTCGCGGAGCCGTTCACCTTGGGCATCTCTGCAGCGTCTGCCTTTGGTGGCGCCGCCGGCATCGTGCTGGGCTGGAACCCGCTGGGTCACCCACAGCTGAGCCTGGCGGCGATGGCGTGGGGCTCCTCGATGCTCGCCACCGGAGTCATCATTGCGGCAGCAATTGTGAAAAAGGCCAGCGCGGAGACCATGATCCTGCTGGGAATCGGTCTGGTCTTTCTCTTCCAGGCCCTCCTCGCACTGATGCAGTACAGGTCCTCCGCTGAAGCTCTGCAGCGCATTGTCTTTTGGATGATGGGGTCCATGTCCCGCGCGACGTGGCTGGGCAATTCCGTCGTCGCCGGTGCTTTGGTGGTTTCCCTACCCGTGATGTGGTTCCTGTCGTGGCAGCTCACTGCCCTGCGCTTGGGTGATGAACGCGCCAAGGCCATGGGCGTGAATGTGCTTACGCTGCGCGTGGTCATGCTGGGCATTGTTTCGGTGCTGACAGCCAGCGCCGTCGCGTTCTGCGGAATCATCGGCTTTATCGGCCTGGTCGGCCCGCACATCGCGCGCATGCTGGTGGGTGAGGATCAGCGCTACTTCTTGCCGGCCTCGATGGCTGCGGGTGCGACACTCCTCGCCGGTGCGCACGCCTTGAGCCTGATCATTATTCCCGGCTTGGCTATCCCGATCGGCATCATCACCGCCCTGATCGGCGTGCCCTTCTTCATCTTTATTGTCCTGACGCGAAAGCGAGCCTTGTGGTGATTTCCCTTGAACTATCGCAGGTAGCAACGGGCTACGGCCGCACCCGAATTGTGGACAACCTGACGGCGTCACCGCTTCGCGGCGGCACCGTAGTGGGTTTGCTGGGGCCGAACGCCTCCGGAAAATCCACGTTGATCAAGACCATCGCCGGGGTGCACCCGCTTATCGACGGCACCATCGCCCTCACCGATGGCACAAAAACCTTCACGGGACGCGAACTTCGCGACATCATTGGCTACGTCCCCCAAGACCTCCCCAGAACCGCAGCGCTGACGGCCTTTGAAACTGTGGCCGTCTCCGCGCGGCGCTATTTCCCTCCCAAGGAGGCCCTGCACCGCGCGGCGGCGATCCTGCACGAGTTGGAAATCCCGCACCTCGCGCAGAAGTACTTGAGCGATATGTCCGGCGGTCAACGCCAGTTGGTTGCGGTGGCACAGATGCTGGTGTCTGACCCCTCGGTCATGCTGCTGGATGAGCCGACGTCCGCCCTGGACCTGCACTGGCAGTTGTTTGTCCTAGCGCAGTTGCGCCAGCGCGTCCGCGCTAACGACTCGCTGGCCATCGTGGCCATTCACGACATGAACCTGGCAGCGCGCTTTTGCGACGAGCTCATCGTGCTGCATAAGGGTGTTATTACCGCGCAGGGCGCGCCCAGCGAGATCATGTCCTCGACGCTGCTGCAGAAGGTCTACCAGGTAGAGACCGAGATTCTCGACCACGTTGGTGTTCCGGTGGTCTGCGCCATTAGGTAGGCAGGCCTGGCGTCGATAAGCGTCGGCGTGTACACAACAGAATCCCGCCCCTCGGTACGTATCGGGGGCGGGATTATTTTGCGGAGGATGTGGGAATTGAATTCAATCGCTATTTGCCAACCTGGTTGTGAGTCATCTGAGTCAAGGAGTTCGCAATCACGTTGAAGTTTCGTACTGCCGCTGAGACGGCGGATTTAATCACGGAATACAGTGCCATGCCGCATGGAAAGAAAACTCAGTGGCGACAAGTGCATAACTTGTCGGCCAATGACGTCTGTAAGTTGAATCGCCAGTACTTCGGTGGGGACGTGGATCGTGATCTGACTCCACGCGAGTAGTGTATCTGCCCTTTCGATAAAACAAGCAGCATGACGGTGTCAGGGACCGGCACGAGCCCGATGGTGAGACTGGCTCATGCGACCTCCTGAACGGTGTCGCCGGCATCGATGACGGCGGCAGCCATCATCGCCTTTGTCTGCTCCAGGGCCGTCAGCGACATGTAGCGCTTCTGCTGGATCCTCTCATCGTGCTGCTCCGCCAGCACCGCCCCGACGAGGTGGACGACGGCATCTCGGTTCGGGAAGATCCCCACGACGTCGGTGCGCCGGCGGATCTCCCGGTTGAGCCTTTCAGTCGGGTTGTTCGACTACACCTTCGTCCACACCGCCTTCGGGGCGTGGGTGAAAGCCAGCAGCTCGTCGAGGGACTCCTCGAGATAGTCCGCAACATGCGGGAACTTCTGCTCACAGAAGCCCACCTTCTCCCGTGCCTGATCCCACACAGCCTGGGCGTCAGGTTGCTGGAAGATCGTGTGGAACATCGCCGACAATGTCGGCCACTGCGTCTTCGACACCATCCCGGAGAGATTCTTCGAAAAGTGCGTCCGGCACCGCTGCCAGGAGGCCTTGGGCAGTGCCTCGCCGATGGCGTGCTGGATACCTAAGTGTGCGTCGCTGGTGACCAGGTAGACGTCGTTGAGGCCCCGGGCCTTGAGGTCGCGGAAGAAACCCGTCCAGGAGGCCATCGACTCCGAGGTGGCGACCTGCATACCGAGTAGTTCCCGATAGCCTTCCGCGTTCACACCGGTGGCCAGTAGGACGGAGGTTTTCACGACCCGTCCGCCTTCACGCACCTTCATGATCAACGCGTCGCAGGAAACATACAGGTACGGGCCAGAATCCAGGGGTCGAGTCCGGAAGTCCTCCACCGTCTGATCGAGATCCTTGGCCATCTCTGAGACCTGCGATTTTGAGAGGTTGTTGATCCCCAGGGTGGCGACGAGGTCGTTCATCCTGCGGGTGGAGACACCCTTTGAGGTAGCAGGTGGCGATCACGGTGGTAAGGGCACGTTCGGCCCGGGTGCGCCGTTCCAACAGCCAGTCCGGGAAGAAGGAACCGGTGCGTAGTTTGGGCACGGCGACGTCGATGGTGCCGACTCTGGTGTCGAGGCCTTGGTGGCGGTAGCCGTTTCGGACGTTGGTGCGCGCATCACTGACGGTGGCGTAGTCGGCGCCGCAGACCTGGTCGGCCTGGGTCGAGAGGATCTGGTTGATGAACCCCTTGGAGCATCTCGCGCATCAGGTCCGGGGAGGTGTGAGACAGCAGGTCGTCGAGGTAGGTGGTGGGGTCGATAGAATAGGGGCCAGCGTCCATCGTGGTTTCCCTTTCGAGGAAGTGTGGTTACGGATTCGAAAGGTACTGCGGTGGTCGCCTCATGCATTCATGAGGTCGTCACCGGCAGCTACAGATACACCACGCCAAAGGACGCAACCGCGACGGGTTCGCGCTGTTCAATAACAGCTTTGACGATCGCGTGGTTGCGGTTGGGACTGTTCACCTTGTCAACGATGTCGCGACTGATCTGTCAACCGTCTCAACTGAAGCCCCAGGCACGCGGTGTCAACTATGTCATGACTTCGGACACGCGCCGGGAACCCCCGAAATCTCGCCACATGCTCGTTCAGTTACACGCGCCTCGCAGCGTGGTAGCAGCCCGGCGGGCGGGGCATCCCGGGAGTCTGCACTGCCGTAGCATGTGGTGCAGGTGGCGCGACCTTTCATTGAGGGTTTCTGCTCTTCGTGGACAGGACCGCGGCAAATTTCGCCGTCGCGTCACCGCGCCATGCAGAGATATACTTTCTACCTTTAGTGGAAAGATTGAAAACCAACACTAGTGTCGGGTAGTGTACTACCATCCTCTTTAGGTGCCTCACCGATGGGGCGCCGCCAGAGTAAAGGGCATCCCGGACGTGCCGAACCCCCAATTCGAACTCCCTTTCCCTGGCCAGTCTTCCGTGCCACAAGGAGCGCCATGATCACCCCCGATTTGCTTGCCGACGCCTGTTCGCGCGGCGGTGCCAACGTTCTCACTTCTGTGACCCGTCTTGAACCGGCGGCGGGTAAGCACGCCTCGGTTTCCCCGGCGAAGTTTGTGGATCGACGCGGTTCGGTCTTCGCCTTTGAAACCCGCTACATCGACGGCTCCCCGCAGCGGGTGGTTATCATGGACTCCAAGCAGTCCATGCTCAATCGCGGCGAGGCCATCCTCAGTCGCGATATAGAGGAAGGCAACGACACCCTGGCGAAGATGCCGCGCATGCGGGTGCGTTATCCGAATGGGGAGACCTTCACGGACCTGGATCTACCACACCGCTTTGCAGACGGGCATTTCAGAGCAGCGACCATCAACGGCCAACCTGCTACCCAAGACCCTGCCTACCGCGCCGTTCGCGACACAACTCCAGGCGATATCACGCCTCTGGTCAACACCGCGCCCGCCTCCGCCGTGTTCGGCGTCTGGGACGCCACCCGCGCTCAGAGTCAGGTGCGCCTTCCGAGCATCGTGACCGGAGAAATCATCGGTGTTCTCGCTGACCAGGAGCACGACGGAGAGGAACAGCAGTCACGCCGCGGTGGGGCGCGCGTCGATCCACTGGCAATGAGTGTCCAGCTCACTCCGGTGCAGATGCGGGCTCTACTCGACGGTCAGCGTTCCGAGCTGAGCCCAGGCAACGCGACAAAAATCGAGGATCAGATCAAGAAAGCCAAGAAAGGGCAGCGCATATCAGCCTCCCCGCTCGGACTTGGTGGCATTCCACCGCAGCTCGATTCCCTCGGCGGAGTTTCGTGCCGTGACATCATTCGTTCGTGGGTTGTTAGCTTCGCCGGCCTGCGGCAACTGCGTTTCGGCGGCAACGCCGAGCAGGATGTGGCGGGCCGCGCGCTGCTTGCCGCCCTGGGCCTTTCGGCAATCGCCCGGGCTGAGGAGGAGCTGTACCTGCGGGCGAACTGCCACCTGGTGGAGGCTGGCGCACCGATTGTCACCCTGGACAAGCGCTTCGGGGAGAGCGAGACCCTTGAACCGCTGACGGTTGGGGCGACCGACAAGCTTCTCGCGGAGACGCTCGCGGTTGCCCAGGCCGCCGGTGTGGTGGACTGGCACGGTCAGGTGCTCGAGTTCGAGGGCAACCCGGACATCCTCGGCGGCGCTGTGGATGAGGCCGAGGAGTAGGTCATGGCGGCCATGAGCATCGGGACCACGACGTTGTCGTTGCGCGTGCGTCTCATCAACGGTGTGTACCGGGGTCACCTTCCGGATAAGGGGCCGGAATTGTTCCCACAGCCCGCACGGCTCCATGCGGCCCTGCTGAACGCAGCCGGGCGTGGCACGCTTGCTGAGCGGGGCAAAGACGGGGTGCTGCGCCCCTCCGAAACGTCGCTGCACGCTTTGCGCTGGTTAGAGAACAACCCGCCGGTGGGTATCGAAATCCCTGCCCACCAATGGGTGCATCGCGGAGGCCGACGCTTTATCTACCGCGAGGTCAGCTCAGTCAACAGGGCCCACCGTACGGAGGAGCGCGCAGTGTCGGACGGGGTCGCCGTGGCCTCGCATTTCGGTTTCACGTGGAACGACGTTCCGGAGGACGTCGCTGCGACACTGGTGGAGCTCACCGCCGACATTGGCTACCTCGGAGAGGCGGAAAGCGTGGCTGTGGTGGAACCCGGCGACGTTTGCCCCACGCTGGTGTTGGACGCCTCCTCGTCGCCCTTTGAGCACGGAGGACTGGGTTTCGAGTGCGCTCAACCGGGCCGGACCGACCATCTGGTGGAGGGCTTTGCCGCGGTTGCGGCGCGGAAGGCTCAGAAAAAGGAGCGGTACAAGAAAGCGGAGCTTCCCCTTCCGTCGCCCTCGCCGCGCGCATTCATCGCGCGGTGCCGGTATTCGGCACCGCGCCCTGCTCCGGTGGACGGGCCGTGGACTTCCGTGGTGCTGCTCGGCCTCCCCGGAGAGGACATTCCCGTCGACTTTCGGGTGGAGCTCGCCAAGGTGACGCACCGGGCTATCGTCTCTGCCATCGGCTTCGGTGCCTCTCCGATGATCACGGGGCGCTACCCAAAAACCGTGGTCGCGCGGCCCGCGAACCACTTGGCGATCCATTACCTCCCGAGGTTCGAAGCCAGGCGCTTTGGGTATGACCACGGGGTCATTGCTCTGTTGATCCCGGACGGTGCCGATGGGGCCGATCTTGAACAGCTCGCCACTGTGCTGCCGCTGGTCGCCGCGAACGGTATATGGTCACGCCGACTTGGCCGGCGCGAGGTGAGTTTCGACGGGCAAACTGTCGCCGCTGACGAGTTCTGGCCACCGGAGGAAGAGGGAATGAAGCGACTGTGGTTGACCGCTACCCCGGTTGTACCGGATTCCCGCCCAGTGGATTCTCGGCGATTCGGCCGGACGTGGACGCTGCGCGATGCTGGGCTGTTGTCTATCGCCTTCACCTGGAGGGCGGGCTTGGACTTTCGCGGTCGCCACGACACGCTCTACATCAACGGGCGCAACGCCGCGTACGAACGAGGCGCCCGCGTTATTCGGGCGCGCACCGTGGACACGCGCCCACGGGAATTCGCGCACACCGTCCCTCAGAGTGTCACGATTCAGGCCTGGCGCGGGGTTGTTGATCTGGGGCACATTGGAGCGGACACAGCGATCGCGGCGATCGGCCAATCCCGGCACATGGGCGGGGGGCTGCTCGTGCCCCACGATGTGCCCCGAGAGGAATACCGCATGCTTGTGGAAGGGAGCAGCGATGAATGAACGCAGCGCTACACCGGTAATTGAGCGTGAGCGGTTTGCAGAGTTTTTCGCCGCTGTTAACGGGGGTCACAGCCCCTTCACGTGGCAGGAGGATGTGCTCGCCTTCATATTGGACACGGGGGAATGGCCGCGGCAGATCGGGGCGCCCACTGGCGCCGGGAAATCTTCCGTGGTGGACATCCACGTCTTTGCCAACGCGGTGAGCGCGACCCGGGGGCCACGGATCCCGCGACGATTGCACACCGTGGTGAACCGCCGCGGCTTGGTGGACAACCAGGCGGATCGGGCACAGTATATTTCTGTAGCGCTGGCCGATGCGCTGCAGGCAAGCGCACCAGCCGGGATTCTCCGCGACGTCGCGCAGGCCCTTGTGAGTTTGCGCGGCGATGGCCTGGAGATCCCGCTCGAGGTCGGGCATCTGCGCGGCGAGTTGCCGTCGCGTTCTGTGCCACTTTCGGAACTCTCAGCCTGCGCGGTCATTGCCGCAACCCCCGACATGTGGGGTTCACGATTACTCTTCCGGGGCTACGGGGCGAGCCGTTACGCCCGCCCTCGGGAGACAGCCCTGGTGAGCATGGATTCCGTTGTTGTTGTTGATGAATCGCACCTGAACAGGCAACTTGTTGCCACGGCGCGCCGGGTGTCAAATCTGCAGGCAGGCGAAATGGATCTGGGAGTTCCACGCCTGCAGGTGACGGAAACCACCGCCACCGCCGCCACGGTGGAGGATGACAGCAGAACCATTGAGGTGCGCGCCGCGCACCTGGACGGTGAGCGGGATGCCGCCCTGCTGAAGCGACTCACCGCCAGCAAGAATTTAACGTACGTTCCCCTTGATGAGTGGACTGGGGCGCCGCGCACCCCCGGGGTGAACGCGGAGATCGTCGCACGTGCCACACAGTTGCATGGTGCTCTCGGTGCAACGGTGGGGGTGATCGTAAATCATGTGAAGAGTGCGACGGCGATCGCCAAAGAGCTGCGACGAGCGGGATTGAGAGTGCTCACCCTAGTAGGGCGGATGCGCCCCTGGGACCTGCAGAGAATACGGGAGGAACACCCGGACGCGTTCGCCATCACCGGTGACCCCACGGTGGACGTGGTGGTGGCCACGCAGACCCTCGAGGTAGGTGTGGACGTCAGTTTCTCGGCGCTCGTTACCGAGCTCGCCCCGGCATCCTCTTTGGCGCAGCGCTTTGGACGGGTAAATCGTCTGGGCGAGCATGAGGTTGCAGAGGTAGTCGTCGTTGGCCCACCCAACCCCAACGATATTGGTCGGGATGCCCCGCCTTACACCCGAGACGACCTGCAGACCTCTATGGGGTGGCTGCATGAGTTGGTAGGGAGACGTTCTGTTTCCCCGGTTGTGCTGGAATCTGTCCCGGCACCCGCGGCGCGGCTGCAGCGCCCTGTGGTGCAGCGGGTGGAGCGGACCGACCTCGACTTCCTCGCACGCACTTCGGACACATTGGTGGCGGACCCGAGCCTCGAATTGTGGTTGCGAGACAACCTCGATCCGGATCCGGTGACGCTGGGCGTGGTGGTGCGCGATACTCTGCCAGAGGACCGGATTGCCGCGCTTGAGTTGCTCCGCCAGTTCCCACCGCGCGATGAAGAGGTATTTCCCGCTCGCTTCCGGGACCTGGTTACCCTTCTTCGGCGCGGTTCCTTTGCCCGGGCATTTCTGTATCGGAATGAGGAGTTTAGCGTCGTTGATGTGGATGATCTCGGCCTGCAGCCGGGCGACGTCCTGGTTGTCGATTCGGGAGCCCGATTCACCACCGAAGGCGTCGTTGACGACGCCCCCCAAGACTCGCCAGCGCTCCCGGTTTCCTCCGGCGGCGGCGCGGACGTGAGGATCCACCTGTACAAGGATGACGCCAGTGAGAGCGAGAAACGGACCTTCCGCACTCTGGTTGGTCTGACACCGCAAGAGGCGATCGAGGAGCTGGGCGTCGCTGCCGAAGCGAAGGAAGTGGCGGTCTCGCGGGTCCTCGTTGAGTCAAATGGGCGCGACGCCGTTGCGTGGTACGCGGTGGTTCCCTTACGGGTGGAAGAATCGGAGGTGCTCCAGGAATGGACCCCCTCGGAGCATGTGGTCTTCCTGGCCAACCATCAGCGCGACGTCGCGCGGCGCGCCGGTGATATCAGCCGAGCACTGGGTCTCGATGACGCGCTCACCCTCCAAGTCGAGATCGCGGGTGCGCACCACGATGACGGAAAAGCAGATCTGCGCTTCCAGGCGATGCTCGGGCGCGTCAGTGACCAGGAGGAGTTGGCGAAAAGCGAAAAGCGGTCAAAGCAGGAGGTCAAACGCGCCCGCCTGCTCAGTGGCTTGCCGGCGGGGTGGAGGCACGAACAGCTTTCGGCACTTCTCTTCGCCGCCGAACACGGAGTGGGTACGGAGGCCGACCTTGCCCTGCGGGTCATTGGGACCAGCCACGGTCGTGGGCGTTGTAGTTTCCCCCACGTCGGGGAGGAGTTATTCGATTCCGGCGCGGATGGTCACACCGGTGAGGTTGCGTGGGAGCTGTTCACCCGTGGCGATTGGGACGCGTTGATCAACACGACCCATCGAAAGTACGGCCACTACGCGGCCGCATTCATTGAGGCGATCGAGCGGGCCGCTGACGCCCAGATTTCGAGGGAAAAGAAATGAGTGAATCGGAACACCTGACACTTGCTGGCGACGTGACCTCGGCGCTGACGCATTTCGCCGCATTTGGGCTGATGATCGTCATCCAGGAGGAATGCGAGCACGCTCGCGCCCTATTCTGGTTCACCGAGGAACCGAGCCCCAGGGCTGTCCTGCACTTGGACGGGTGCAACCGTATGGAGGTTGCAGAAGCGGTGGGCCGTGTCGCTCGTCGGTGGGCTGCAGATAATTCGTGGGTGCAGGAAACGGTGTCGTACCCGTCGGGGAACGGAAATGCGGAAGAACGTTCGCCGTTCTCTCCACGTATCAAAGCATTTACCGACCCGCAGACTTGGCAAAAACACAGTGCGTTCCGTCACGGGCACATCGATGCCCTGGCCGGTGACGGTGTGGCACGGCGCTTGATCGCCGGGTTGGGGGAGGCCGCCTACTGGCGTGCTGAGTCTAACTCTGCCCGTCCCGACGAGGGGGCATCCAGGTGGGAGATGAAGACCCGGAACAAGGGGCAGGAATTCATCGTCCATCGCCTCGCCCCGCTGGTCTCCGAGGTTGCCTCCTGGTCTGTTGACGACATCCTCGACGGCATCGAGGGGAAGTGCTTGCGCGATGCGATTGGCAAGATGGCACCCGATTCACGAACCTCCACTGGGCTGACCACCCCGCAGCCGGTGGACAACGCACTCGCATTAATAGCGCTTCTCGGAATGGGGATGATGCCGCCGGTCGTACGTTTGCGGGGGATTGCTGTGACTCCCGGGGCGTACCCCAACACGGTCACGCACCCACAATGGATGGTTCTGCCGGTTCCGGTCTGCCCCGTCACCGCGGAACGATTCCACGGTGTGGTGCTATCCAGCCAATTCGACCAGGTCACGCGGTCAATCCTCGGTTTCGAGGAAGAGAAATCCGGCCTTGATACGGCGGGAAGGGCGTGGATGATCAGCAGAAACCTTCCGGCTGTCGCGGTGTTCCCGATTTTGAAGACCGGGAGTAGTTCCGCTCCGGAGCGTCAGGTCCTCAATGGCAACTTGGTAGTGCTGTGATGACTGTAAAAGGTGACCCGCTGCCCATCAGCCTCGTGTGTCACACCGTGTTCTGCCCGCGGCGTACCTGGCTGGAGGCAAATGGTGAAAAAACCGACACCTACCAGATGCAGGCAGGTCATACTGCCCACAGGCGGGTGGATAATTCAGCGGAATCCCGGCCGAATGAACTGCGAAGCCTGACGCTTGCCTCTCGAGAGCTCGGCTTGAGCGGACGTGCGGACTTGGTGCGCACGGGTGAGCGATCTGTGGAGTTGGTTGAATACAAGGCAACACCGCTTCGCGGTAGAGCAACGGTGACTCGTGCACAAGAGGTGCAGCTCGCGCTCCAAGCAGCCTGCCTGCGGGAAGCAGGCTACGAGGTGAGCGGTGCTGCGGTGCGTTTTGCGGACCACAACCGCACCATTCGGGTGGATCTGACTGGTGAGCTTGATCGAACCGCTCAGGAATACGTTTCCAAAACCCGGGCAATTGTTGATGCTGATCACGCTCCGGCGCCTCTCATCGACGACGCGAGATGCACCTCGTGCTCCCACATCTCGGTGTGTCTACCGGACGAACGGCAAGAAAAACTCGTGCGTCGAGGAATCCGTACCTCGGAGGTGCATGGGAAACTGCTTCACGCCACGGTCCCCGGCAGTCGTGTATCGCTCTCCCGGGGGCGGGTCAGAGTGTCCCGTAAGGGTGAAGAGCTTGCCGACGTGCCGTTAGAAATAGTCGAGGGGATTGTGGTTCACGGAAACATCGATCTCTCGTCGGCACTGGTGCGAGAAGTATTGTGGCGGAGCCAGACGATTGTTTGGTGCTCTTCCACGGGAAGAGTGTACGGCTGGACGCAGCCTGCCGATGGCCCCAACGGTCTTGCCCGGTCGCGGCAACACGTTATTTTCGACGGAGGGTACCTTCCCGTGGCGTGTGAAATGATTCGAGCGAAACTCTTGAACCAGGCGACAATACTGCGCCGAAACTCCGCACATACGGTGACCGCCGCTAAACTCCGAAGCCTGGCGCGTGCAGCGGCCCAGGCGCCCGCCGTTAATGTCCTCTTTGGCATCGAAGGGGAGGGTGCGGGCGCGTATTTTGCGATGTTCGGTGACCTGGTCAAGGAGCGCGCCCGGGAAAAGTACGGTTTTGAATGGGGTGGGCGCGTGGGCAGGGGTGCAACCGATCCGTTGAACATCCTGTTGAATTACGCCTACGGCATGCTCACAGCGGAATGCATTCGGGCGCTTGTCGCATGCGGTCTCGACCCACACGCGGGTGTCCTCCACAGCAGTGCTCGCAATAAGCCGGCGCTCGCACTTGACCTAATGGAAGAATTTCGTCCCCTGATTGCCGATTCGGCGGTCATCGGTATGTTGAACAGGCTCGCCTTTCCACTTGGTGGGCTCCACCGCAGTGGAAGCGCCATGCGGCTTTCCAAAGAGGGAAGGAAATCCATCATCCGGGCGGTGGAAACCCGCCTGGGAGAAGAATTCACCCACCCGGTGTTCGGCTACAAGGTCTCGTGGCGGCGGGCGATCGAAGTGCAGGCGCGCATGGTGCTGGGAGTTATAGAGGGAACGCAACCGAGTTATAAGGGCGTGGTGACTCGCTGATGCGAAAAGATACTAGGAGACACATCATCGCCTATGACATCCCACATGACCGCCGACGGAGCCGAGTCGCAAAGGCGCTGGAAACTTACGGGGACCGAGTGCAGTTCAGCGTATTCGTGGTCGACTGCGCACCTGCGGCACTTCTCAGGTTGAAAACTGAGTTGGGGGATATCATCCTCAAGAATGAGGATTCCATTCTCTTCTGCGATCTCGGACCTGTGGCAGCGTTGGGCGACACCCGTTATTCCTACCTTGGCAGGGAGCGAGAGATCACTGGGCACGAGCCACTCATTTTATAATGCGAACGCCCTCCACTCCACTAAAATCCGGGGTTTCGCTCGCGTGCAATTTTGCCCGGTCAATTCATTGATTGGGGCAAATACGAGCTCCCAACTGCGCTCGGAACGGATCCTCAGGTAAGATGCTCGCAAAACCTCTAAAAAAGGCCCAATCTACAGGCCTTTTATAGGGGGCAGTCGCTGCCACTTCGGTGGCAGCCTTTCATTGAGGCATGGTAGGAGCAGATGGCGCGGCTGTCCGCGTCGAGTCGCTGCCACTTCGGTGGCAGCCTTTCATTGAGGCTCGGTATTGAGGGCGCACGCGAACGCACCCGCCGTCGCTGCCACTTCGGTGGCAGCCTTTCATTGAGGCACGAGACGGTGTAACCCCATCTATGGCGCCACGCCGTCGCTGCCACTTCGGTGGCAGCCTTTCATTGAGGCTGCGCGGGCGAGAGCTCTGGCGCGGCGCAGGGCGCGGTCGCTGCCACTTCGGTGGCAGCCTTTCATTGAGGCGTGCTCAAAACAACACGAGATGCATTAATGTTCTTCGAGGTCGCTGCCACTTCGGTGGCAGCCTTTCATTGAGGCACATAGGGCCCCGACACATCACAATCGACGGCACGAGTCGCTGCCACTTCGGTGGCAGCCTTTCATTGAGGCGACCTCGTGGGGCCACATGGACGCGCTCCTCAACGGTCGCTGCCACTTCGGTGGCAGCCTTTCATTGAGGCGTTCTTCCACTGCAACGCGCCGTTAGTCGCGTCGGTGTCGCTGCCACTTCGGTGGCAGCCTTTCATTGAGGCATCTCCATCACGCACCGCGACCTCGACGACACACCGTCGCTGCCACTTCGGTGGCAGCCTTTCATTGAGGCCCGGTAGATCGCGGCGACGCGGTAGAGCGCGTAGGTGGTCGCTGCCACTTCGGTGGCAGCCTTTCATTGAGGCACCGCCCAGACGGGCCAGAACGCCCGCGAACGATTCCGTCGCTGCCACTTCGGTGGCAGCCTTTCATTGAGGCTGCCCTGGCTTTCGCCACCGGTGTTGATTTGAACGTCGCTGCCACTTCGGTGGCAGCCTTTCATTGAGGCATGAATAAGGCACTTATTCAGGTTGAGGTGTGGATAGTCGCTGCCACTTCGGTGGCAGCCTTTCATTGAGGCTTCAGAGTGATGATCAGTGGCATGAGGCGCGTCGCGTCGCTGCCACTTCGGTGGCAGCCTTTCATTGAGGCGCGGCGTCAGCCGTCTAAAGCACGTAGCGCGACGGCGTCGCTGCCACTTCGGTGGCAGCCTTTCATTGAGGCACGTTCGGCCAGTTCTCGATCATCGATGTGCTTGTGTCGCTGCCACTTCGGTGGCAGCCTTTCATTGAGGCCCGTCGAGACATGAGTGGTATTGCATATGCGTGCGAGTCGCTGCCACTTCGGTGGCAGCCTTTCATTGAGGCACGTGGAAGCAGGCGTACGAGGATGCTCTGGCATAGTCGCTGCTACTTCGGTGGCAGCCTTTCATTGAGGCGGCGACCCGCACCACCATGTCGGATTTCCTCACCTCGTCGCTGCCACTTCGGTGGCAGCCTTTCATTGAGGCGCGCGAGGGTATTGCTCGGAGTGTAGGGCGGAGTACCGGTCGCTGCCACTTCGGTGGCAGCCTTTCATTGAGGCTGGGAGTGCGACGCACCCGCCGCTCCTCCACCAATGTCGCTGCCACTTCGGTGGCAGCTTTTCATTGAGGCCACACAGGCGCGCGGCTTTCGCTTGGTTCCGGAGGTCGCTGCCACTTCGGTGGCAGCCTTTCATTGAGGCCGGACACACCTTCTTGCGCACCAATCATATACTTAGGTCGCTGCCACTTCGGTGGCAGCCTTTCATTGAGGCATCTAGCGGCCCTGTGATGTGAGGTGCCACGCCCCGGTCGCTGCCACTTCGGTGGCAGCCTTTCATTAAGGCGTCCAGTTCAACAAGCGCGCCGACCTGTCGGAGGTGGTCGCTGCCACTTCGGTGGCAGCCTTTCATTGAGGCGACGATGTTGGCGGGTCGTGGTTGGGGCAGTCGAGTCGCTGCCACTTCGGTGGCAGCCTTTCATTGAGGCGACGATGTTGGCGGGTCGTGGTTGGGGCAGTCGAGTCGCTGCCACTTCGGTGGCAGCCTTTCATTGAGGCAGACCTGTGGGGCCTTGAGCCGGGCGAGGAAGCCAACGTCGCTGCCACTTCGGTGGTAGCCTTTCATTGAGGCCGCGACCACTCGAACGTAGGCGGCACGCCGGTAGGGTCGCTGCCACTTCGGTGGCAGCCTTTCATTGAGGCGCACGCGGACTGGCAGATGGGCATGTGCCACCCGTCGTCGCTGCCACTTCGGTGGCAGCCTTTCATTGAGGCTACCGGGGCCCGATTGAGGGCGGCGCGGAGGCACTGTCGCTGCCACTTCGGTGGTAGCCTTTCATTGAGGCGCCCGCCAGATCGAAGCGCTCGAGTCCCGCACCATCGACGTCGCTGCCACTTCGGTGGCAGCCTTTCATTGAGGCGACGTACACCGCCGCTCCGACATCTTCACCTTCCGCGGTCGCTGCCACTTCGGTGGCAGCCTTGTGCCTCGGCGCGTCCGAGCCACCTCTTGGCTATGCAAAACCCCAGTTCCCTGTCCCGGGGCGCTGTCGTTCCTGGTGACGGACTTGCTCAGGATGGCCAAGGTGCCATTCGGGAAAACGATGGTTGAGGGGTGTCCCGGTAAGACAGATGAGAGTCGAGGATTGGCGGACCAGTAGGTCGGTAAGAGCCGAAAACCAAACAATGACGAAAGCTACCACGCGATGGCGGTGACGTCTCTGAAAACCACGAGTTAGAAAAATGGCTTACCGTCATGGGCGCGACAGCTATATGCCTGCCACTCCGCGATTATTCCTGCGCTGAATCGTGGGCGGAATTACCGGGCGAGATATTGAGAAAGCCCGCCTGCATCGCAGGCGGGCCAGATGGCGGAGGATGTGGGATTTGAACCCACGAGGGTATTGCTACCCGCACGCGTTCCAGGCGTGTGACATAGGCCGCTAGTCGAATCCTCCATCAGAAACGCTCTTAGCGTCGAGGCACTACTCTAGTCGACGCGAGTGCGAGCGACAAAACCGCTGCTAGTCGCCGTTGCTCGGCGGCTTTTTGTGCCTCTCGGGGCAACGGGCTAGAGTGTGGGACAGGATCCCACGCGGTGCTTATCTTGTGAACTCCCCCAGGGCGGGAACGCAGCAAGGGTCAGCGAGCTCTGGCAGGTGCGTGGGGTCCCTTTATTTTGCCCAGACGACCTCCGCGCAGCTCCTGCGCTGCATACCGGACGAGCACGGGTACTATAGACGCGACAGTTTTGGCCGCCGTACATCTCACGGTCCCACCAACGGAAGTGATGCATCCATGTCCCTGCTTGACCTGCAGTCGAACGAGCTGGAGCAGCTCGCAGCCGATGTCCGCGCGAAGTATGACGCCTTGAAGGCGAAGAACCTGAATCTCGACCTCACTCGTGGCAAGCCCTCGAGCGAGCAGCTGGACTACAGCAACGAGCTGCTCACGCTGCCGGGCGCCGCCGACTACACAGATAAAACGGGCGCTGATGTGCGCAACTACGGCAATCTCGAAGGCATCGCGGACATCCGCGAGCTGTGGGCCGAGGTCCTCGGCGTGAACCCGGAGAACGTTGTCGCAGGTGACGCGTCGTCGCTGAACATTGAGTTTGATCTGATTTCGTGGTCGTACATCTTCGGCAACAACGATTCGCAGCGCCCGTGGCGCGACGAGGACGTCGTCAAGTGGATCTGCCCCGTGCCGGGCTACGACCGCCATTTCGCTATTACTGAGAAGTTCGGCTTCGAGCTGATCTCCGTGCCGATGCTGGAGGACGGCCCAGATATCGCCGCGATCGAGAAGCTGGTCCAAGACCCGCAGGTCAAGGGCATGTGGGCGGTGCCGATCTTTAGCAACCCAACCGGCGTGACCTTCTCCCGCGAGGTTGTCGAACGCCTCGCCGCGATGGAGACGGCCGCGCCCGACTTCCGCATCGTGTGGGATAACGCTTACGCAGTGCACTCGCTCACGAGTGAGCTTCCGGACAACCCCAACGTCATCGCGCTCGCGGCGGAGAAGGGCAACCCGAACCGCTTCTGGTACATGAGCTCGACGTCCAAGATCACCCACGCCGGCGCAGGCGTGTCCTTCTTCGCCTCGTCCGTGGACAACCTGCGGTGGTACACCTCTATCGCCGGGATCCGCGGCATCGGCCCAAACAAGGTCAATCAGCTCGCGCACGCGCGGTTGTTTGGCGACGCGGAGGGCGTGCGCGCCCTGATGCGCAAGCACGCCGGATCGCTGGAGCCGAAGTTCCGCGCGGTCATCGAGATCCTTGAGCGGCGTCTGGGTGAGTACGGCGTGGCCACCTGGACCGAGCCGAAGGGTGGCTACTTTATCTCCCTCGATGTGATTGACGGCACCGCCACCCGCGTGTGGGAGCTGGCCAAGGAAGCCGGGATCACCCTGACTAAGGCCGGATCTTCGTTCCCGCACGGTAAGGATCCGCGCGATCGCAACATCCGGCTGGCGCCGTCGCTGCCCCCGCTTGATGAGATCGTCGAGGCGATGGACGGTGTGGCGACCTGTGTGCTCCTGGCGGCCGTCGAGAAGCGCGGAGCGTAGGTGACAGGCGACGAAGTCGTCGCGTGGCTCGCGTCGATCTTCCCGGGTGTGAGCCTAACGCTTATCGACGCCACCCCAGTCGCCCACGCCACCCACAACGGCCGACCACTCGCGGTGACCGCGGGTTTTAGCTCCGTTGATTCGGGGCTGGTCACCGACGATGGTGCCGCAACAAGCGTGCGCTGCGAGATTGTGTGCACCGCAGATACCTCTCTCGACGTGCTGGGCAGCGCCGTGGTGGCGACGGCCCGTGAGCTGGAGCGGCTCGCCGTTCCCGCCCAGCCGGGCGTGCTGCTGGAAGGCGTCCTTGAGGGTATCGGCGCTCCGGAAGAGACAACCGTGCGCCACGCGTACCTGCGCGAGCCTCAGCTCTTCGCGCAGGGTACACCCATGTACACCGAACCCGGCCAGCTCACCTTGCTGCTGGAGCTGGTAGGGCTAACCGACGATGAGTTCGCCGTCGGCTCGGAACAGGGCGCGGCGGTACTTGATCGCCGGCTTCGCCGCAGGGGTGTGGACCTGGCTGATTGGGCGCGCTCCTGAAACTGCTCGTTTTCCCACGTCAGAGGTGATGTCGGGGTGATGGGCTAAGCTGGTCGCCGTGGCTTTGTACAGGAAGTATCGCCCGGCATCGTTTGGTGAAGTGATCGGCCAAGAGCAGGTCACTCGCCCGCTATCCGCCGCGTTGGACAACGGGCGGATCAACCACGCCTACCTCTTCTCCGGCCCGCGCGGTTGCGGCAAGACGTCCTCCGCGCGCATCCTCGCACGCTCATTGAATTGCGTGGAGGGCCCGACCTCGACGCCGTGCGGTGTGTGCGACTCCTGCGTCTCGCTCGCCCCGGGCGGGCCGGGCAACCTCGACGTGATGGAGTTCGACGCGGCCTCCCACGGCGGTGTCGAGGAAATGCGCGACCTGCGCGAACGCGCCCAGTTCTCCCCGGCGGAGTTCCGCTACCGCGTCTTTATCATCGATGAGGCCCACATGATCTCACGTGAGGGCAACAACGCTTTGCTCAAGATTGTGGAGGAGCCGCCGGAGCACCTCATCTTCATCTTCGCTACCACTGAGCCGGAGAAGATGCTCAGCACCATCCGCTCGCGTACGCACAACTACCCGTTCCGTCTGCTCACACCGCAGGCGATGCGCGAGCTGTTGACAAAGGTCGTCGCCGACGAGGGCGCCTACGTCGAGGACAGTGTTTACCCGCTGCTCATCGCGGCCGGTGGTGGCTCGCCGCGCGACACGCTATCGGTGCTAGACCAGCTGCTGTCCGGCGCTGGTCCCGAGGGGCTCACGTACGAGGCGGCGTTGCCGTTGTTGGGGGTCACGGACCTTTCGCTTCTCGACGCCACAGTAAACGCCCTCGCCGACCGCGACGCAGCCGCAATCTTCCAAACCGTCGACGAGGTCATCGAAGCGGGCAACGACCCGCGCAAGTTCGCCACCGACCTGCTTGACCGGCTGCGCGACCTGATGATTCTGCGCACCGTCCCGGACGCTATCGGGCAGGGGCTGGTCAACGCCCCGGCGGAGCGCGCCGAGATTCTAAACGAGCAGGCGCGCCGTTTCAGCGGCCACGAGTTGGCGGAGCTCGCCTCCGAGGTCAACAGCCGTATTACGGAGCTGCGCGGTGCGACCAGCCCGCGCCTGCTGCTTGAGATCATGATGGCGCACCTCATTACCGCCCCCGCGGTCGCCGCAGAGGCGCCGGGCCCGCAGCTGCCGCAGGACCGCCCGGAACTCGCGCCGGGCTCGCCCGCGCCGGTTACCCGGGGCCGCGCGGGTGCTGCTGCAGCCGCAGCTGCTGCGGCCGCGGCTGCCGAGGGGCAGGTGCGTAGTTCGTCGACACCTGCTCCGCGCAAGGCGCCGCAGGTACCCCAATCTCCGCCCGAGCCAGAGGTCCGCCCAGAGCAGACCGAAACCCAAGCGGAAGAGATCCGCGAGGAGGAGCGCGCCGAGCAGGGCGAGGTGTACACGCCTGAGACACCCGCACCGCACGAGTCCCAAGCGCAGCTCCAGGAGCGCCAAGCCGAGGAGCACGCCACCGAGAACCCGAGCAGCGTCGACGGGGCGGACCTGTTCGAGAAAGTCACCCGCCAGTGGACGCAACTGCGCCAATCCGTCGGTTCGCGCAACCAGATTGCTGAAATCATGCTCACCGAGGCCACACCCCTCGGATTCGACGGCGAGACCCTAGTCGTCGGCCACAACACCGGTGCGCTCGCGCAACGCATCAATTCGGAGCAGCACAACCGAGACATCGCCGCCGTGTTCACGGAGCAGCTCGGCACCCCGGTGAGCGTGCGCTGCGTCGTGGGCACCGACACGGCAGCGGCGGGCGTGGGCGCGCCGGGCGCGCGGCCCGCATGGAACCCGCGCGCGTCCCAGACCCCGGACACTCCGCCTGCACAGGAGCAATCGCCGGAACCGGAGGAACCCCTCCCGGCCCGCCCCGAGGCGCCCTCAGCTAACGACGACTGGCTCGCCGCCGCCAAGGCCGCCAGCCAACGCGCCGCCCAGCGTGCCCGCGAGCAAGCCGACGAAGTCCCCCTGCCGCCTGAGCCAGCGGACGAGGACTACCCCGACGACGACGGCGGATACAGCGCGCCACCGAGTCCTGCGCCAACGCCCGAGCCGGCGCCTGAGCCAGCGCCGTACTCCCGCGAGGACGAGGAGCGTGACATGGTCGACCAGGCGGACAAGGAGGAAGGGGAGCGCGACCGTCGTGACGCGACGGCAGTCGCGATGGACCTGCTGGCCGCTGAGCTGGGCGCGAAGCCCTTGTAAGGGGCAGGTACACTGGACGCCGACGTTAACGCGATTCGATGAAAGGGTGTCACCCAACATGACCCAGCCGAACATGCCCCAGGACATGCAGGAACTCATGCGCCAGGCCGCCGAGGTCCAGGCCGCACTGCAGAAGGCGCAGCAGGAACTGCTCGCCACCACCGTGACCGGTTCCGCCGGTGGCGAGCTCGTCTCCATCACCATGACCGGTGGTGCGGAGATCAAGGACATCGCCATCAAGCCAGAGGCTGTCGACCCGCAGGACGTCGAGACTCTGCAGGACCTCATACTGGCCGCGTACCGCGACGCCCACACCAAGGCTGGCCAGCTCGCGCAGGAGAAGATTGGCCCGCTGACCAACCCGGGTCGCGCACCGCAGGGTGGCTCGGACGAGATCCCCTTCGGCGGCATCGTTTAAGCACCGCTCCACCCCCGCCCGGCTATTGAAGCCGGGCTTTTTCCATCGTTGCTCCCACTGATCGTTTTCCCAAGGAGATCCCAGCCGCATGTTCGAGGGCCCGCTGCAAGACCTGATCGACGAGTTCTCCCGCCTGCCTGGGGTCGGGCCGAAAAGCGCCCAGCGTATCGCCTTTCACTTGCTCAAGGCGGATCCGGAGGACATCGACAGACTCAGCGCCGCGCTGCTCGCAGTGCGCGACGGGGTGACCTTCTGCCGGATCTGCAACAACGTCTCGCGCGAGGAGGTCTGCCGCATCTGCGCCGACTCGGGGCGTGACGCTTCGCTGGTGTGCGTGGTGGAGGACGCCAAGGACATCCAGGTCATCGAGCGCACCGGCGAGTACCGCGGGCGCTACCACGTCCTCGGCGGAGCGCTGGACCCGTTGGCCAACGTGGGCCCGCGCGACCTGGCGATCGCCCCGCTGCTGCAACGCATTGGCGGAGTGCTTGAGGACGTCGCGGGACGCGAAGCCCCCGCCATTGAGGAGGTCATCCTGGCCACCGACCCCGATACCGAAGGTGAGGCGACGTCGTCCTATCTGGCACGCCTGCTCAAGGACTTCCCGGGCCTGACCGTGTCGCGGCTAGCGTCGGGCATGCCGCTAGGCGGCGACCTCGAGTTCGTCGACGAGCTGACGCTCTCGCGCGCACTCAGCGGGCGTTTGAAGCTCTAGGGCGCGCTACGATCGACATTTCCCCTCGGCACCACATGCGTGCGCGACGTGGCCTCGGTACTCTTGCCTTAGTTTTCGCTGTCTAAATTGTGGGCAGTACCTTTCAATTGGCATAGGCAAGGGCAAGATGATCAACTACCAGTTACTCGAGCGTCACCAAATCGCATATCGCGCGGCTAGACAGTTCGAAGAGAACGTGGCCCAATGCGAGCGGATCAATCGATCCCTGAAGAGGAAACTGGAGCTCCCTCACGTATCACAACGGGGTATGAAATGGTGGCTAATCATTATGCTCTTGACGTGGGCGTACGTTGCGTATGTGATCTACGCAACCACTCACTCCTTCCAGATGGATTATGAGGAGTGGCAGACTCTGTACCCCGGTGAAGTCAACTGGCTACTGCATTTCGACGAGTACACACAAGATCTTGCTGAAGAAGTAGCCCTGGAAAAATTCCCGGTCCCGACTACTCCGCTATGGGCCCCGGAAAGCATGGACGATCTGCCGTTCTACCTGATCGTGTTGGCAATTCTCGTGGTTGCTGCCTTCTCCATTCCGCTTATTGGATATATGCGGCAACGGGACAACTTGGGGAATCTGGTCTTCGGGGACGCCAATCGGCGCAGGGCCGCACAAAATGCTCCTCTACAGGCAGAAATTGCGCGCTTCGAAGGATACGCTCGCGAGAACGTGAGGGCATATCTGCAAACGGGATACCCAGAGGCGTACCTCGACGCCGCCGTGTTGGAGCAGATGGGGCGCTTCATTGCATCTGGGCGCGCGACTAGCTTCCAACAAGCCGCAAATCTGTATGAGGCGTCAGTCCAGAACAGGCGTCACATGAACGAATTGCGGCGGCTGGAGTCGAAGATGGATGCGCAGCATCGCGCCAGGATGATGAGCGATTTCTTCCTCAGGCAGGATATTCAGGACCTACGCTATCGCTAGAGGGCTGTCTGTCGGCCCTACTTCAGGCGCTCGAGGCGCAGTCTATCGACAGCAGGGAGCTCCAGCGGCTCCAGATCGGCCAGCTTCATGTCGAGCGCCCGCGCCAGCAGCAGGTCCGCCAGCTGCGGGTTGCGCGCTAGTGCTGGGCCGTGCATGTAGGTGGCTACGACGCTGCCCTGCACCACGCCTTCGACTGCATCGCTGGCGCCGGCGGTGTTGCCCACGCCGCGGGTGACTTTGCCCAGCGCCTCGGCATCGGGGCCGATGACGGTGCCTCCCATGTGGTTTTCGAAGCCGGTGAGCGGCTCGGTTAGCTCGGCAGTGATGCCCGTGCGGGTGGGCAGGGAGGCGACTTCGCCGATGGCGCGGGTGGACATGGGGCTGGTGGTGGCGTCGATAAGCCCGATGCCCTCGACGGTCGAGCCGTGGGCGGTGAAGGTGCGGCCGAGCACCTGCATGCCGGCGCAGACGGCGAAGATGGGGCGGCCATCGGCGGCTGCAGCCTGCAACCCCGGGGAAGCAGCGAGGCGCGCTGATGCGATGACCTGAGCGGAGTCCTCGCCGCCGCCGAGGGTGTAGATGTCGCAGTTGGCGGGGATGTCGTCGTTAAGCGTGACCGGCTGGATCTCCGCACTGTAACCGCGCATGCGGGCGCGCTGACGCAGGACGAGCGCGTTGCCGTCGTCGCCGTAGGTGCCCAGGACGTCGGGCAGGACGAGGCCGATCGTGAGGTTCTTAGGCACGGTAATCCTCCTGCTTGCTCAGTTCCTTCTTCAGGTCCCTAAACGCGGTGTAGTTGGCCAGCACCTCGACGCGGCCGGGAGGGCACGCGCGGATGGCGGCGACGGTGTCGTGAACAAGCTCGTGGTCAATGCCGGCATACAGCAGGCGCACCGCGAGGTCCGTGCCGCGCTCACCGGCGGCCTTGACAGAAATACCGGAGAAGTCCTCGAACTTCACGTCCCACAGCCAAGACAGGTCCTCGCCGTCGGCGACCTGGCCGTTGACAGCAATGACAAGCCCGTCGGCGTCGCGGTCGACCATGGACAGCGCCTCCTGCCATCCGGCAGGGTTCTTCGCCAGCAGCAGGTGGATCTCCCTGTCACCAAGAGTGACGGTGGAATAGCGGCCGGCGACGTCGCGGACGTCCTCGGCCGCGGCAACGGCCTTATCCAGTGGGACGTCGAAAGCCTCGACAGCGGCCGCAATCGCCTGGGCGGCGTTGCCGCGGTTCGCCCGGCCCGGCAGGGACAAAGAAAGCTCGACCTCGCCGTGCGGGGTGATCAGGTGCGTGTCGGTGACTTCGTAGTCGGGGGAGGGGCGGCGGAACTCGCGGCCGTCGGCAAGCTTTTCCACGCCGTACCAGTCGCCGCTGTCCTCGCGGACCACGTGGCCGCCGGAGCGCGGGTTGGTTACCGAGTCGCCGATCCAACCCGCGCCGGCGGCGACCCACACCACCTTGGGGTGGTCGTAGGCAACGGAGGAGACGAGCACGTCGTCGCAGTTGGCAATGACCGTCATCTCCGGGTGGGCCTCGACCGCCGCACGCAGCACGCGCTCAATCTTGTTGATCTCACCGACGCGATCGAGCTGGTCACGCGAGAGGTTGAGCAGCACCAACGCGTTGGGCTCGAGACGCTTGGCAGCCTCCGGCACGTGCAGCTCATCGACCTCGAGGGCGATGTGGGTGGCATCACGGCCCGCCATAAGGGCCGAGATGATACCGGCATCCATGTTGTCGCCGCCCTCGTTGGTGGCCACGCTGTAGGTGCTGCGCAGCGCTCCGGCGAGCATGCGCGTGGTTGTCGACTTTCCGTTGGTTCCGGTGACCAGCGCGGCGGGGCGGCCGCCGCTGAGGGAAACCATGATGTTCGGATCGATGGCGCCGGCTATCAGGCCACCAATCATGCCACCGGCGCCGCGGCCAGTGGCGCGCGAGGCCGTGGTGGCGAGCTGCGCTGCTGCCAGCGCCGCCCGGGTGCGGAGACGGGAAAGAGGTCCCTTCGAAGTCATGCGGTTTAGATTAGTCGACCGCATCGCCGCGGCGTGGCGGCTGGCTGGCCGCGGCGAGGAACTCCTCGCCGCTGAGCACCGGGATGCCCTTGCGGTGCGCGTGCATCGCCTTGCCTGTCAGCTCCGCGCCGGCCTCGAGGGCATCCGAGACGACCAGAGAGGTTTCGCGGGAGAGCTTCTCCACGTAGTTCAGGTCGTGCTCGGTCGCCGCCGCGATGACCTCGTCGGGGTGGACGCGCAGGTCGTCGGTCACCACGATCTCCATCCCGGCGACGAGGCCGCGCTGTGGGGTGTAGGCGCCAGGGTTGTCCGCCCCGCGGGGGGCATTGGCAGCGTCGACGCGCACCACGCTGCGCTGCAGGCCGAAGCGGTCGGGTGCGAGCTCCTCAGGTGCGTAGCCGGTGGCGGCGTCGCGCTCGCGCAGCTCGAGGAAGGTATCGACAAGCAACAGTGTCGCCTCGCGGGACGTATCGTCCTCGGCGCGGCTGGCGCGCTCGACGCTGGCGACGGGGGAGGGCACATCCATGCCGAGCGCGGCTGCGATTGCGGGCAGGCGGATGTCGGTGGGGATGACGCCGAGGCGGCGGGCGTTATCGAGGGTGTCGACAATCTCGGTGGGGCGCGGCACGTGGCCGACGCGCTGGCGACGCCGCCCGTTGCGGCGGTTGCGCGAGCGATTCGCCCGCGCCGCGGCGTTCATGGCACGGCGCGCTTCGGAGACGATGAAGCCCCAGACCAGGGGGGAGTCGTGGACGATGAGGGTGCGGGCGTCGATAAGCCTGTCCAACGTCTTCAAATGCCGGGAGAACTTCGGCGCTTGGGCAAAGTCGCTCGCGTCGCGGCCGTGCGTGTGCCGTGGGCCCGGGTCCCCACCCGGGTTAAACACAGCATGAAACTCCTCGCCGATCTCGCCGTCCTCATTGAACGTCACCGCGTCGATGGTGAGCAGCCGGCCTGTTGACGGGTGGATGCCCGTCGCCTGGACGTGCACCGCCACGAAGGCGAACGCCTCGGTGTCCGGAGTGTCCGGGGCGGAGTGCTGCGCGGGTGGGGTGCTCATTGGGCTGATTCTAGTGCAGCCCCGGCCCGGCGAGCGTCATTCCGTGGCGTTCAACCCGCGGTTGGCGGCGGAGACAATCGCCTCCAAGGAGGCGCGGGTGGTGGAGCCAGCGATGCCCACGCCCCACGCACGGGCACCGTTGACCTCGGCGTAGATGTAGCAGACCGCTTCGGCGTCATCACCCGCGGTGCGGGAGCGCTGCGTGTAGTCCTGGACCTCGAAGTCGACGCCGAGGGACTCCAGCGCTTGGGCGAACGCGGCGACGGGGCCGTTGCCGGTGCCGGTGACGTTGTAGTGCGTGCCCATGTACTCGACCTGCGCGTTGACGTGGGCGATCACGTCGTGGTCTTCCCCGGTGACCTCGTAGTCGACCAGCTCCAGCGGCGAGTCCACGTCCAGGTACGTCGTGGCAAAGATGTCCCACATGTTCTTGGAGTTGACTTCGCCGCCCTCCTTGTCCGTGATGGCCTGGACGATGGCGGAGAACTCCGGCTGCATCTTCTTCGGCATCGTGATGCCGTGGTCGGTCTTCATGATGTAGGCCACGCCGCCCTTGCCGGACTGGGAGTTGACGCGGATGACGGCCTCGTAGTTGCGGCCCACGTCCTTCGGGTCGATGGGCAGGTACGGCACCTCCCACACGGTCTCGCGCAGCTCCTCCCAGCTGACGTCCGTCGAGGACGCGCCGGGGCGCACCTTCTGCGCCAGGGCGTCGAGGCCCTTGTTTACGGCGTCCTGATGCGAGCCGGAGAACGCGGTGAAGACCAGCTCGCCGGCGTAGGGGTGGCGCTCCGGAACGCGGAGCTGGTTGCAGTACTCCACGACCTCGCGGATGCGGTTGATGTCGGAGAAGTCGATCTGCGGGTCCACGCCCTGGGTCAGCATGTTCAGCCCCAGGGTGACCAGGTCGACGTTGCCGGTGCGCTCGCCGTTGCCGAACAGGCAGCCCTCGATGCGGTCAGCACCGGCCATGTAGCCCAGCTCGGCGGCGGCGACACCCTCGCCGCGGTCGTTGTGCGGGTGCAACGACAGGATGATTGCTTCGCGGTTGGCCAGGTTGCGGTGCATCCACTCGATCGAGTCGGCGTAGACGTTCGGGGTGATCATCTCAACTGTCGACGGCAAGTTGATGATCATCGGGTTCTGCGGGGTCGCGCCCATGATCTCCACCACGGCGTCGCAGACCTCGCGGGCGAACTCCAGCTCGGTGCCGGTGTAGGACTCCGGCGAGTACTCCCAGCGCCAGGTGGTGTCCGGGTAGTCAGCCGCGATCTCCTTGATCAGCTCCGCGGCATCCGTAGCCAGCTTCTTGATCTCCGGGCGGGTCTTGCGGAAGACCACCTCGCGCTGCAGCTTGGAGGTGGAGTTATAGAAGTGCACGATGACGTTCTTTGCGCCGGCGCACGCCTCGAAGGTGCGGCGGATCAGGTGCTCGCGTGCCTGCACCAGGACCTGGATGGTCACATCGTCCGGGATCATGTCCTTTTCAATGATCTCGCGGACGAAGTCGAAGTCAGTTTGGGAAGCCGAGGGGAAGCCGACCTCGATCTCCTTGTAACCCATCTGCACCAGCAGGTTGAACATGCGGCGCTTGCGCTCTGGGCTCATCGGGTCGATCAGCGCCTGGTTGCCGTCGCGCAGGTCGACGGCACACCACTGCGGTGCCGAAGTGATCTTCGCATCCGGCCAGGTGCGGTCCGGCAGGACGATGTCCTCGACTTCCTGGGCGAACGGCAGGTAACGCTTTACCGGCATCTGGGATCCGCGCTGCTTGTTCCACGCGGGCTGGCCTTGAGCGGGCGGGCCGGAGGGGGTGCGGATCTCGTGCGGGGCGAAAAACTCGGACGTGGCCATGGCGTGGGTCTCCTTCACGGGGTGTTTTATGTGGTGGGCCCGGCCGGCAATCACAAACTCCGCGACGGGGCGCCGGCCGAGCTGACCGTGAAGGTCGCGTTGTGGCCTAAATCCCGCCGCGGCGAAGAAGGAGAATCCGCCCTGTAGGGCGCGTCCATGCCGATGACATAGGCCACATAATAGCGCGCGTGTGCGCTAGCGCAAGGGATTTAACCCACGGGTTTGCGCGAGATCATCCCCGTGGCCACCATCATCCCCACGATCGCGGCGATGATCACTGCCCAACCGAGAAGGCTCGAGATGGCAAAGTCTTCCCCAAGCAGCGTGAAGCCGAGCAGCAGTGCGATGAGCGGCTCGACGATCTTCATCGCGGGTAGCGAGAGTGACAAAACACCCGCTCCGAACGCGTACTGCTGCACCGCCGTGCCGATGACGGAGGTGGCCAAAAGGGCCCAGAACTGCCACGTCACCACCAGCTGGGCGGCGCCGCCGCGCGCGAAGGCGTCGACGGTGGACTTGGAAAACACCGCCAGGTAGCCGAACACCGCGCCGCAGACGATCCCGTAAAGCAGGGCTTTGGTGGGGGCGGGGAGGGGGCGTCGATAAGCGATGGCGAACACGGTCCCGGCGATGCACAGGCCTGTGGCAATGGTGAGCATCCATTCCCACGTGGGCGCGGCGCGCTCGCCGGGCAGTGGGCGACCGAGGATGACGACAGTGCCCACGCACGCCGTGAGCACGAGCGCCCAGAACGTCTCGTCGGCCTCCATCCGGCGCTTCTCCACCCGCGCCGCGAGCACAAGCGTGAGCATGAGCGAAAGCACGAGCACCGGCTGCACCACCAGCAGCGACCCGAAGGCCAGGGCGAGGGCCTGCATCCCGTACGCGCCGAATGCCAGCGACAGCGACAGCCACCACGCGGGCCTGCTTATCGACGCCAACGGGGCCGCGTTCGCCTCCACCTGAGTCAACCCGGCCCGCAGGATCTGGTGGCGCCACACCGTGCCGACGGCGATCATCAACGCCGAAGTCAAGGCGAAGGCGATAGCGAGGGCATTGCTGTGCACGGCCACCACAATAGAACCCACGTGCCGGTGCGGTGCGATGTGCCGCGCCCTATCGGGCCAAATGCGGGTGTGTGCTTGTAGGATTGGGACGTCTCTTAATGACACTGTGGCTGGAAGTGGCTAGAAGTGACTGGAAGTTACTGGGAAGGTGGCGTGCAACGATGGCATTGATCGTCCAGAAGTATGGGGGATCGTCCCTGGAAAGCGCGGAGCGTATCCGGGCTGTCGCCAAGCGCATCGTGGAGACCAAGCGGCAGGGCAACGACGTTGTCGTTGTCTGCTCGGCGATGGGGGACACCACCGACGAGCTGCTTGACCTCGCAGAACAGGTCAACCCGAACCCTCCCGCCCGCGAGATGGACATGCTGCTCACCGCCGGCGAGCGCATCTCGAACTCACTGGTGGCGATGGCCGTGGCGTCGTTTGGCGAGCCCGTGCAGTCCTTCACCGGCTCGCAGGCCGGCGTGATCACCACGGAGCGCCACGGCAACGCGCGCATCCTCGAGGTCACCCCGGAGCGCGTCCAGGAGGCAGTGCAGCAGGGCAACATCGCCATCGTCGCCGGCTTCCAGGGCGTCAACCGCGGTACCCGCGACGTGACCACCCTGGGCCGCGGCGGCTCCGACACCACGGCTGTGGCGCTGGCCGCCGCCATGAACGCCGACGAATGCGAGATCTACTCCGACGTCGACGGCGTCTACACCGCGGACCCGCGCATCGTGCCGGACGCCCGCAAGCTGGACCAGCTCTGCTTCGAGGAAATGCTCGAGCTCGCCGCGTCCGGTTCGAAGATCCTTGTCCTGCGTAGCGTGGAGTATGCCCGGGCGTTCAACGTCCCGCTGCGCGTCCGTTCGTCATACAGCAACGACACCGGCACCCTCGTCGCCGGAGCATTGGAGGATATCCCCGTGGAGGAAGCAGTACTGACCGGTGTGGCCACCGACGATTCGGAGGCAAAGATCACCATCCTCGGCATCAAGGACACGCCCGGTGAGGCAGCCAAGGTCTTCCGCGCGCTTGCGGACGCCGAGATCAACATCGACATGGTCGTGCAGAACATCTCGTCCGCCGAGGACAACCGCACCGACATCACCTTCACTTTGCCCACCGCCGACGGCGAGCGCGCCATGGCGCTGCTGACGGAGCTGCGCGCTACCGCAGGCTTCGGCGACCTGATCTACAACGACGCGATCGGCAAGGTCTCCCTCGTCGGCGCCGGCATGAAGTCCCACCCGGGTGTGACCGCCGACTTTGCAGAGGCGCTGCGTGACGCGGGTGTGAACATCCAGATGATCACCACCTCCGAGATTCGCATCACCGCCGTCGTGCGCCAGTCCGACCTTCCGGTTGCAGCCCGCGCCCTGCACACGCAGTTCGACCTCGGCGGCGACGAGCCCGCAGTCGTGTACGCAGGCACCGGCCGCTAATCGACGCCCACCCGCCACACCTTTAAGGAGTACCCATGACCACCATCGCCATCGTCGGAGCCACCGGACAAGTTGGGCGCGTCATGCGCTCCATCCTCGAGGAGCGCAACTTCCCCGCGGACAAGGTGCGTTTCTTCGCCTCCCCGCGTTCCGCCGGCACCACCCTGGAGTTCCGCGGTGACGAGGTCGTGGTGGAGGACCTGACCAAGGTGACGGAGGAGTCGGTCGCCGACGTCGACATTGCCCTGTTCTCCGCGGGCGGCTCGACCTCGAAGCAGTGGGCCCCGGTCTTCGCCGCCGCCGGCGCGAAGGTCGTGGACAATTCCTCCGCATGGCGCAAGGACGACGAGGTTCCCCTCATCGTCTCCGAGGTCAACCCCAGCGAGGCATCCGACCTGGCCAAGGGCATTATCGCCAACCCGAACTGCACCACCATGGCGATCATGCCGGTTGCCAAGGCGCTTCACGACGCCGCCGGGCTCACCGCCATGCGCGTCGCCTCCTACCAAGCAGTGTCGGGCTCTGGCCTGGCCGGTGTGGACACGCTCGCGGCGCAGGTCGCCGACATGGGTGAGCGCGCACCCGAGCTGGCGCGCGACGGCAGCCTCCTCGCCCCGGAGAGCTTTGGCCCCTACGTCGCACCGATCGCCTTCAACGCGTTGCCGCTCGCAGGCAACCTTGTCGACGACGGCACCGAGGAAACCGACGAGGAGCAGAAGCTGCGTAACGAGTCGCGCAAGATCCTCGGTCTGCCCGAGCTGCGCGTCTCCGGCACTTGCGTGCGTATCCCGGTGTTTACCGGCCACACGATGGTCGTCCACGCCGAGTTCGAGCGCCCCATCACCCCGGACCAGGCCCGTGAAGTACTGGGCTCCGCGCCGGGCGTGCGCGTTGTCGACGTCCCGACCCCGCTCGAGGCCACCGGAATCGACGACTCCCTGGTGGGCAGGATCCGCCAGGACCAGGTCGTCGCTGACAACCGTGGCCTCATCTTTGTCGTTTCTGGAGACAACCTGCGCAAGGGCGCGGCGCTGAACACTATCCAGATCGCCGAACTCCTGGTTTAGGTCCGGTCAGGTTTAAGAACCTGTTTCCGTTTGGTTGCGAACACGTAACAGCCCTTGAGTTTGCTCGCCTCCAGATCGATACTGACTGGAGGTAATCGCGTCAGGCCCAGATCGGGCGAGCGGACGGACTAGTTGGGAAGGTGACCTTTGGTGGCACATCGCAGGATGGTGGTCGCCGGAGCAATGGCTCTTTCCATTGGTTCGGCGTCGTTGATCACCCACGCGCCAGCGGCATTCGCGGCGCAGTGGCAGGACGCGACCGTCGCCCCTGGGGCGACAGTGGTGCTCAAGGCTATTGACGGCGCTGATTCAGCTGACCAAGAATCCGAGGCGGCGGGCGTTCCCGCACACGTGACGCTTGTGAACTCGGACGTCCTCCCCGCTGGGTGGAGCGTGGTTAGCCTCGCCGGAGAGGTGCGCGTCTCCGCCCCCGCAACCGCTAAGAGCGGCGACAGCATCGTCCTCGCACTCGAGGATGGGGACTCCACGGTTGACGAGCTCAAAGTGACCGTGGAGGACGACTCAGAAGCTGTTGCTCCTGAAACTGCCCCCGCCAGCGAGACGGTGCGCGGCTCCCTCGACGGTGGGACGTCCGGAGGAAGCTGGATTTCACTGATGCTCGATCGGATCGGTGGACTTTTCAGCTAAAGGTTTTAAGTCCACGCACAAATGTGTCCCCCTGACTTAGCGTCAGGGGGACACACGCGTCTGCGACTACGTAGTGGGTGTATTCGGCTTATGGCTCTTGGATCGAACCGGGTCGGAGAAGGAGTGGTAGGCGACCGTGCCGGAGGGGTTCTCCGGGTCGAAGTCGACGTCGTTATCGCTGGAGAGCTTGTCACCGACTTCCTCCGCAATGGATTCGGTGAGCTCCTCCTCCGGGACGTTGGACGCCTCGGCGATGGAGGCGAGCTCAGCCTTGTCCTCGGTGGTGAATCGCTCGCGCGGATCAAGCTTGCGGCGGACGAGCTCGTGGGCGCGGCGGCGGAGCTTGCCCTCGCGGCGCAGCTTCTGGCCACCGCGCAGCCATGCCACGAGCACAACGACGATGAGCAGCAGACCCATGTAACCGAGCACGGGGTACACGTGGGCGACCAGCGGCTGGAATCCGAAGAAGGAGAGTCCAAATCCGATGACACACGCGGTGATAAAGATGACGCGGAACCGACCCTCGCGGCCGCGGGACAAACGCTTGCCCAGCGCGTAGAACATGCCGAGCGAGGTGGAGAAGATCATGCCGAATAGCACCAGGGACATTGCCAGACCCAGTGCGGGGTGCAGCTGGTTGATCAGGCTCAGCAGCGGCATGTCGTCACCGGCGACGGTTTCCGCGCGCGACATCAAACCCAAGGTGAGCAGCATCAGCATCATCAGGTAACCCAGACCGCCGAAGAAACCGCCCAGGCCGGCTGAGCGGGTGTCGAGGTGGCTGCCGCCGATGACGATGGCCATGGACGTAACACAGATGAAGTTCAAGCCCGTGTAGTTGAGCGCGGAGATCCACCAGTTCGGCAGGGTGGTCGACACGTTCGCGGCGTTGGCGTTGAGCGCGGAGAGGCTGACGTCGGCATTCATCAGCGTCCAGGTGCAGCCGGCGATGACGAAGACGAGCAGGAACGGTGTGAGCACACCGATTGCCCTGGTTACCTTCCTCACGTCCAGCATTCCGAAGAAGATCACCAACCCCAGCATGATCACCGCGCCGATCCACAGCGGGATGCCGAATTGCTGGTTTAGGTTCGAGCCTGCTCCGGCGAACATGACAAAACCGATGGAAAACAGGGTGACGATGGTAGCGATGTCGAGCACCCAGGCGATGATCTTGCTGGAGATGTTGCCGAGGACCTCCATGTGCTCCTTGGCCTGGTAGTAGCTACCCAGCTGGAGGATGGAGATGCCACCGACAAGCATGAGGACGGATCCGAGGATCGCGCCCCAGATGCCCTGCTCACCGAAAGCGACAAAGTACTGCATCGCCTCTTGACCTGAGGCGAAACCCGCACCGACGACGACGCCGACGAAGGCAAAAGAAATTCCGATTGCGTTTTTAAGCATGAGGTAGTTCGGGGCTCCGAAGATTGTAGAAAAGCATTCTGACTTTTCTAATAGTAGTGAGAGCGGTTGATTGCGTAGCTGGTGGGATTCGCACCCCGGTAGGGCAACCGTAGAAGAACCTTGGAACTGTTTGGTTGTTGAACGATTCTTTATCAGCTATATCTAAGTAAAGAGAGTTATCTCCGAGCTAGGTGGCTTCTGCCATCAACGGCCTGCACTACAGGGTCAGAACTGAGAGGGTTCACGTTTCATGAAGAAGAACAGTAAGTTCATCGCTATTGCGGCGGCAGCGTCGCTGTGCGCGTCGTTCGCACCGGCAGTGGCTCCGAGCGTCACCTTGCCGCTGACGGCAACCGCCGAGGCTCAGGTCGTGTCCAAGGGTGGGCTGACTGCCGAGGAGGTTCGTGAGGGTGTACTGGTGGTGGTTGATAGTTCTAAACCAGCTGACAAGGTTTATGTCCCATTGTCGGACCCTGAAGTTCCCGCAGAAAAGGTCTACAGCTGGGAAGGCGTCGACTACCCAATGTACCTAGAGCGATACGGCAACTCCCCAGAAGGTAACAGGAAAGCCTACCGGTGGGTCGTTGGCACGGAGTCGGGGAACCGGGGGGATGCTTGTAACCTTGCGTGGGAAGAGTACTCCGTTAGCGACCGTTCGCTCATTCGGCACCAGGTGAATGGTTTCCTCATTTCGCCTCGAGCTAACCCTGCCACTGATGAGTACGTTTGGGGCACCCTCGAGCACTTTCCAGGTGGCCCGAACAATACATTGACGAACTGGCGATTCCCGTTCTCGATTGGCCAGCCACTCTACAACGTGGTGGTCGATATCGAATTTCCCCGCGTGGCCGCGGATGGAAGCGCGGTTACCGCTCCTCGTATCGAACCCCACGCCTACCATTGGGGTGCAAGTGTTGAACTGCAGTCAACCGGCGAGACCGTCTCCTATACGGCCTACCACGCCGATGATGCGAACCTTCCTTGGCACCACGTCGCCCCCGCGAATATTGATTTCGACCCCTCGGATCCGTACATCGCTCGCGTGACGTATCCGTTCATTCCGGAGAACTCGACTACAAGCTTCCAGTTTTCTCAGATTTCGGAGAACGTTAGCTCCCCGATTGCTGCCCGCGCGACGATCACCGCTGACAAGGTGTGCTACCCGCAGGCACAGGTTGTCCAAGGTGAGAAGATTGAGGTTTTCGAGGGCGATCCGAATGAACCGAATGCTGCCATCCAGAACGCAACGTTTGATCGAGTCGATGGCACGCCTGAGTGGATCCAGGTGAATCCGGCGGACGGAACCCTGACTGTCGCTCCGGGCTTTAACGTGGCTCCGGGCGAATATCGCGTGCCGGTGGCCGTCAACTACGCAGGTTATCCGCCGACCACCGCCACCGCTTTGATCACTGTTCTGCCGGCTATCGGATATGACGATTCGATGGTGAAGCCGGGTGGAACGACTAAGGTCTACCCCCAGAACAACGCCCCGTACCCGGGTGACACACGGTTCGAGTTGGACGGAGATTGGGAAGTCCCGGAGGGTTGGACCGTTACTGTGGACCTGTACACCGGTCGCGTGGACGTTGCGGTGGCAGAAGACATCGATCTGACGGACCTGGAGAAGGTCCAGATCCCGGTCGTGGTGACCTTCCCTGCTAAGGGAGATGCGCAGGGCGTCACCTACGAAACCACTGCTGACGTGACTGTCATTAATGATGCCGTGATCAAGAGCGTCGTCGAGACGATCGAGAATGGTGTCCCGGTTACGATCATCACGCTGATTGATGGCCGCGAGATCAGGATTCCTAAGGGCCAGGACGGCCAGGATGGCAAGGACGGAAAGGACGGCCAGGACGGCGGTTCGACCATCGAGGGCTCGTCTGAGCTGTCCGATCGCTGCATCGCGACCGGCCTGGGTCTGGGCCTTCCGCTGCTCGCACTGATTCCGCTGGGCCTTGCTAACCAGGTTGGCATCCCGGGTCTCGCCTCCGCTCAGGCGCAGATCGGCGACATGATCCAGGACTTCAACAACAACCTGCAGAGCCAGATTGGCGTGTTCAACCCGTCACTTGCGCGCCAGTTCGAGTCCATCAACAGCCAGCTCCAGCTCGCTGGACCGGGCATCGCGATGGTTGCGGTTGCTTTGCTCGCCGGTGGCCTGCTTTACGACGCCTGCCTTCCCGAAGGCGAGGGCTCGATCAGCGACGCCGACTCCAGCAACGCTGAGGAGCTCGACGCAAGCTCTGAGGAGAGCAACACCTCTGAGCTGAGCAGCGGCTCGTCTGAGTAATCTCTCGTAGCCTAAAGGCCCGGCGTGATCTCTTCGGAGGTCGCGCCGGGCCTTTTGCTGTGTGCGGCGTTGGGGTGGGAGGGCGTCGATAAGCGAGGGCTAATGAGTGGGGTGTTTGGGTATCGGTGAACTTTTCTTCGGGCTGCATACGACCAGCTCGGGCAAGGGTTTTGGGGAGACAATCGGATACGAAAGGTTGTCATGACGACATTTATCACCTAGCCTGTGCCCCAGCTGGAGAAGTCCAGGAAATCCGCAGCTAGATAGGTAAAAATGTTGAACAAAAGAATCATATCCGTGTCCGCTGCAGTGATGCTCGGACTGTCGGCCGTGACCGCGCCCACCGCACTTGCGCAGGCGGATGGGAACGGTGTCAGGATTACGGAGGACCAGGAATCCTACGCCAAGGAAACCTACCCTGACGTCGAGTGGACAACGAACGCAAACGGCGAAGTCATCTCCGTGCCTGCGAATGGTGATCGCTCCCTGAGGTGCGCCGTCGATTGGAATGCGGCGACGATCCTCGACAAGCAGTTGGATGACTCATCCAATAACGGCTTCACCATGAAGGTGCTCGACGAGAGCCACGGTGGGCAGTCCCAGGGCTACGCCGCGCTGCAGCACTGGTTTGCGGGCGGAACCACAGTTGCCTACTGGCGTCCCGTTGTCGCGTTCGACGCCGATGTCAACGATGCCACTGTCGTCCTCACTGTTCCCGCGGCCGACTATTCGTTGTCCGATGCGAGTGACTGGTTCGTCAACCGGTATCTCCCGGCTGTAGTTTCGAACAACCCGTACACCACCCTGGCTACCGTTGTCGGTACGGACGTCACAACTGACGGCGACACCACCACCATCACGTACCACCTCGGCGATGTAAAGCCCGGCACAGGATTCGGTGCGGTTGTCAGCGGTGATGTCGGTGCGGACGCTGTGACCGGTTCGCTGCGTGTCACTGGCGACTTCGTCCGCGGAGCGGCAAACGGTGCCGAGGACTGCCAGTTCACCTTCGGCTACAGCGACTCTTTCACCCATCCCGGAGTCGAAGTCGAGGTCAACCAGACCGGTGAGTTCAATGCTCCGAGGAACACCTCGTTCGAGGTGATCCTCGAAGACGGGCAGCCGAAGGTAACCGACGCTGATGGTGAGGTCTACACGGGTTGGATCGTTGAGGTCGATCAGTACACCGGTCGCCTCTCGATGACCCCGCCGGCAAACACCGACCCGAACAAGAAGTACTTTGCGCATGTACGCGCCACCACCCAGGACGGGATCTCGCAGGAGACGACCGCCGGCGTGCAGGTGGCTAAGGACGTTGAGGAATACGAGATCCGCGAGGGAAACCTGTGGGTCAAGATCAACGGCACGTGGACCGACCTGGGCACGGTTGTCGGCCCCGCCGGTGAAACCGGTGCTCCTGGCGCATCCGTCAAAATTGTGAACCAGTCCATCGATTCCGACGGCAACACCGTTATTGAATTCTCGGACGGCACGTCCGTCACTGTGAGCAAGGGTGAGTGCGCCTCCTGCGGTCAATCGTCCGGAGCCGATTTCATTGACCTCGGCGGCTCGTCCATCTTCGAGGGTTCTGGTGAGGGATCGTCGGATGCCCGCTGCGTCCAGGCTGCCGCGACCGTCGGCATTCCGCTGCTGGCGCTGATCCCGATCGGCCTTGCAACCCAGTTCAACATCCCGGGTCTGTCTCCGATGGTTGCGGATGCACAGGCTCAGCTGCAGGATTTCAACACCAGCTTGCAGCAACAGTCCGGCATCTTCAACGAGGAGACCTCCCGATTCATGGCGCAGGCCAACGCTGAGCTGAAGAAGTTCGGTGCCGACCTTGGCCAGGCCGCTGGCGTGGCTGCTGCTATTGCAGTCGTCGGGCTCATCGGTCTGTACCTGTATGACAACTGCGCGCCGACGCCGCAGAGCTAATCGCCCGGGTTGACGCGCGGTAGCGCGTTGGCCAGGAAGTGAGTGTGACCTCCGGTGTGGAAGGATTTGGTCCTTCCTTACCGGAGGTTTTTGCTGCGGCGATGAGGCTAGCTACGTATCGGCAGGCGCAAACTGGGAAGAACGGATGCCTTTTCGGAGAGCTCTGCTCGGTCGATGGGGTGGGGGAGACGTCGGAAAGCATGCGGTGGAAGGTGGTAGCTACAGCAATTGAGATCTCGCATTCCTGTGGATCAGCCGAAAAATCGAGGTCGTCGGGCCCCAATTCCTATAAAAGTGTTGTGGTTTCCTGAGAATTACGTTTAACTTGCGGGTGTTCAGTTCTTCAATTGCATCGAAACCAGTAGTACTCGAAGGGAATTTGATCTATGTACAACAAGAGAGTCCTCTCACTGTCTGCGGCAGTGATGCTCGGCTTGAGTGCGGTGGTGGTACCGGCCGTGGCACCAAATACCACTTTGCTGCCGACGGCCTCCGCTCAGACTGCGGTGATTAATCCGGCTAGTCCATTTGCCATGGACCACGGGAACGACGTGCTTAACCACCTGTATGGCGGCACGCCACGGTATCCGTGGACGACAAATCCTTTTGATTCGTACCAGATTGCTCGTTGGAGTGTAGAAGGATTCGGAACCGCTCCGCTACCGCCGTTCCAGATGACCGCGTATACGCAGATCAATCCGGATTCCTTCGCACCTTACCCGCCTGACAACAAATATGGAGATGTCATTCGGCCGGGCGCATACGTTTCCCCACTGCGTATTACCGCATTTGGAGGCAGGCAACCGTTCGGGGACGGAACGTATATCGTCGATAAAAATCTGGTCCCGATCGGAGGCTTTCCTGGAACCCATTTTGCGGGTGACGGCTGGATCAATGGTCTCTACAAACCGGTGCAGGAGCTTGGCGCTCGCGTGCGAATGTCGACTGACTACGCCGCGGATGTGCGAATGGTCATGAAGGTAAGTGACACCCATTCCAAAGCAGAGTATGTGAAGTCTGCTGAGGTGTTTCCCTGGAATGGCTGGTGGGTGCAGGCACCTAAGCCTCCGTTCCAGGCAGATGTTTCACAGCTGACGACTAGGTATGAGACAGGGGCTGACGGCGCGACCTACTTCATTGTTGAAGGTCACATGCCGGAGAAGACGTGGTCTTCATTCCAGGCCAACTTTTCGATTCCAGCTGAGGTGCACGATGCTAATCCGTTCCCTATCACTTCTTGGGCTCTAGCAGGTACTTACACGGATATCCAGGCGTATCGTCCAGCTAATACCTACTCCGAGCTGAGTTTGTACCAGGGTGATGAGGAAACTGTTGGCAAGCCGGCTGTGGCCAACGGTCTCGCTGTCCCAGGAGGTACCACCTACACCGCAGGTGAAGATGTGCCTGAGTGGGCTACCGTTAATTCTGACGGCACTATTAAAGCAGCTCCGGGTTTGGATGTGGTTCCGAGGGATTACACTTTCAATGTTGTCGTGAATTACCCGGACGGCACGCAGGTGAATACCACCGCGACCATCAACGTACTTAAAGCAATCGCACCGCAAAACGTTGAAGTGACTGTGGCGCAGGGAGATGTCGTTACCTCCGATGTCCCTCGTGGCAACAACGGCGAGCCGCTTCCCGAAGGGACCACCTACACATACCCAACGGACCTGGAAGATTGGATTGTTCCCAACGGCGACGGAACTGTTACCGCGCGGCCGGGTTTTGAGGTCGCGCCGGGTAAGACCGTCGTAACCGTGACCGCCTCGGTTCCGCAGGAAGACGGGAGAGTTCGGGATTTCACCTACGACATCACTGTTGAGGTCATCAAAACCCCTATCGTCCCGGTTTTCTCTCCAATTACTGTTATCCAGGGTGACACTCACACGGTTGATGGCCCTGCGAATGGCAATGACTTGCCTTCTGGAACGACTTTTGGAAAAGCCTCTGACACTCCTTCGTGGGTGACCGTCAATGAAGACGGTTCGATTTCTGTAATTCCTACCGCCGAAACAACGCCTGGCTTGAACACAGTACCGTTCCAGGTCACTCATCCGGACGGTACAGTCGAGTCGGTGTCGATGATCATTAACGTCATCAACCCCAACCAGCCTGTGTACCAGCCAGTTCAGGTGATTCAGGGTGGGGAACCTGTTACCGCTAATGCTCCCCTCAACCAAGACGGGACTGGTTTGCCAAGCGGTACGACATTCGGTCGCACTGATGAAACCCAAGACTGGGCTGAAGTAAACCCAGATGGCACCGTCACAGTTGAGGTCGGGTATGAGACCCCGGTTGGCGCCGTTAATGTCCCGGTTCTTGTCACTTATCCTGATGGCACATCTGAAGTGATTAACGCTGCTGTTTCGATCATCAATGACGATGCTCCGCGCTACGCGCCGGTCGCTGTCAAGCAGGGGTCGACTGGTGAGAACGCAGTAACCACTGAGGCTCCAGTTGATGCCTCTGGTGAAAGACTTCCGGGAGGTACGAAATTCGAAATCGGCCCCGATGCTCCGGCATGGGTTACTGGTATCGATGAAAACACTGGTGAGCTCACGCTGGAGCCCGGTACGGATGTTCCGGCCGTTCCCTACGCCATTCCTGTGATTGTTACTATTCCGGGCGGTACCACCCTGACGATCGAAGCCCCTGTCTTTGTCTACGAGGCTCAGCCCGAGGTCACCCAAGCAGATGAGAACAACCCGGGTTACGGAACTGGGACCACGCAGCCGGGTAAGCCCGTTGTCGTGGAGCAGAACGGTGACAAGGACCTGCCGGACGGCACCACGTTCGGGCCTGGTGAGAACTTCACCAAGCCTGAGGGCTGGGTCATCGAAATTGATTCGAAGACGGGTGACGTTTCTGTGACTCCGCCAGCGACGGCGAAGCCGGGCGATAAGGTGACGATCCCGGTGGTCATCACCTACCCGGACGGGTCTACCGACACTGCTGAGGTGACCGTCGTGGTCACCGAAAACCCGGGCGGGGGCGGTTCTGCCGATGGTTCTGCCGACGGTTCTTCGGTTTCTGACCGCTGTGTCGCCGCTGCCGCGACGGTGGGTCTGCCGCTGCTGTTCCTGATCCCGCTGGGCTTCGCCACCGAGCTGAACATCCCGGGCCTGTCCCCGGTGATCACTCAGGTGCAGAGCCAGATCGGGCAGATCAACGCCGAACTGCAGCGCAACCTGGGCATCTTCGAACCGAACACCGCACGGTTCGTGCAGGAGCTCAACGCGCAGTTCAACCAGTACGGCAAGGCTGTCGGCGGACTGGCGCTCGTGGCCGCGGGCCTGCTGGCCGGTGCGTACGTCTTCGACAACTGCGTCGACGGCGGTTCCAGCTCCTCCAGTTCCTCGAGCTCTTCCGACGACGTCGCGACCGCCGAGGACTCTGACGCCTCCAGCGACTCGTCTGACTCCTCCTCGCTGTCTTCCGAGTAGCGTCGAGTAGCTGACTGGCCCGTCCTTCCCTTGAGCGGGGAGGGCGGGTTTTGTCGTTAGCGAGGAGTTTCGGCTGATTCGATGAGGTCTTTCCGCGCCCGGGCGACCCGGGAGCGGATGGTGCCGATGCGCACGCCGGAGATCTTTGCGGCTTCCTCGTAGGTGTAGCCAAGGACCTGGGTCAGGATGAGGGCTTCGCGGCGTTCGGTCGGGAGGGCGTCGAGAAGCGAGCGTGCGTCGATGACCTCGGACCACGTGGTGGTGTTGTCGGGGCTCGGCTCGAGGGCGGCGACGTCGTCGTACTCGGCGGCGGACTTGCGCGGGCGGGCCATGTCGTGGCGCACGGAGTCGATCCAGGCCCGGCGGGCGAGGGAGAGCAGCCACGTGCGGGCGGAGGAACGCGCCGCGAAGCGGGGGAGCGCTCCCATGACCCGCAGGTAGGTTTCCTGGGTCAGGTCGTCGGCGTGCTCGCGCCCGGCGAGGTGGGCGAGGAGGCGCCAGACATCGTCATGCGTCTCGCGGATGAAGTCGGTGAGTGCAGCTTTGTCGCCGCGGCCTGCCCGGAGGGCGAGGTCGGTGACGGCGTCGTCATTTCGGCTGCTCACACGTGGAAGATTACCAGCACAGACACAGTCTCTTAGCGCGGTGGGGAATACGTGCGAAACCCCTGAACTTCGTTGCCGAGCACCACTGCATCGCGTAGAATATCAATTGTTCGACTATAATAAGCAAACCCTTTTAGGTCTGAGGAGGCCGACACAATGGCAGAGAAGTCCAAGGCTGAGGAGATCGTCGCCCGCGGCGAGCGTCCGGCCGGCAACGGCAAGACCACCACGCTCGGCGGGCAGCCGGTCGCGTCCGAGAACATCTCGGTCACCGCGGGACGCCAGGGCCCCAACGTGCTCAACGACATCCACCTCATTGAGAAGATCGCCCACTTCAACCGCGAGAACGTGCCGGAGCGCATCCCGCACGCCAAGGGCCACGGCGCCTTCGGTGAGCTCCACATCACTGAAGATGTCTCCCAGTACACCAAGGCCAAGCTCTTCCAGCCGGGCGCTGTTACCCCGATGGCTATCCGTTTCTCCACCGTCGCCGGCGAGCAGGGCTCCCCGGACACCTGGCGCGACGTGCACGGCTTTGCCATGCGCTTCTACACGGAGGACGGCAACTACGACATCGTGGGCAACAGCACCCCGACCTTCTTCCTGCGTGACGCCATGAAGTTCCCGGACTTCATCCACTCCCAGAAGCGCCAGCCGCACACCGGCCTGCGTGACGACGAGATGCAGTGGGACTTCTGGTCCCGCACCCCCGAGACTGCACACCAGGTGACCTACCTGCTCGGCGACCGCGGCACCCCGAAGACCTCCCGCCACCAGGACGGCTTCGGCTCCCACACTTTCCAGTGGGTCAACGAGGATGGCACCGCGGTCTGGATTAAGTACCACTTCAAGACCCGCCAGGGCTGGGAGACCTTCACCGACGAGGAAGCCACGGAGATGGCCGGCAAGAACGCCGACTACCACCGCGAGGACCTTTACAATGCAATCGACCGCGGCGACTACCCGATCTGGGACGTCAAGGTCCAGATCATGCCGTTCGAGGACGCGGAGAACTACCGCTTCAACCCGTTCGACCTGACTAAGACGTGGTCGCAGAAGGACTACCCGCTTGTCGACGTCGGGTACTTCGTGCTCAACCGCAACCCGAAGAACTTCCACGCTCAGATCGAGCAGATCGCCCTCGACCCGGGCAACATCGTCCCGGGTGTCGGCCTGTCCCCGGACCGCATGCTGCAGGCCCGCGTCTTCGCGTACGCCGATCAGCACCGCTACCGCATCGGACCGAACTACCGCGACCTGCCGGTGAACCGTCCGCTCAACGAGGTCAACACCTACGCCGAGCGCGGCTCCATGGCGTACTTCTTCAACGACGAGGGCGAGCCGAACTACACCCCGAACCGCACCGCCAAGGGCGCCGGCTACCTGGACAACGGTGAGGACTCCTCCTCCAACCACACCGACTACGGTCAGGCGGAGAACCTCTACGTCAACCCGGACCCGCACGGCACTGACCTGGTCCGCGCCGCCTACGTCAAGCACGCCGAGGACGACGACTTCGGCCAGGCTGGCACCTTGTACCGTGAGGTCTTTGATGATGCCGCTAAGGAGCGCTTCATCAACAACGTGACGAACAAGATGCTCCCGATCAAGGACAAGGGCGTCGAGGAGCGCACGTTCGCGTACTGGGGCAACGTGGATGCCGACCTCGAGCAGCGGCTGCGCGCTGAGCTCAAGCGCAAGCGTGAGGCTGACTCCGAGTAAGTAGGGGTTCCACAGCAACTGGGTGTCCGGTCGACGTGTTGTCGGCCGGGCACTTTTGTTTGCGCAGCACGAATACACACGCAACCTGATCAGATCGGT
>NZ_JAYWLR010000008.1:0-87694 GCF_040946405.1 Corynebacterium sp. LK2510
CTAGATTGGCGGGTATGAAATTCGCATTCGTACCCAAGCCGTGGCCGCAGGCGGTATCGGACTTAGAAGCCGCCGGCCACATGCACGTCGGGATGGACGACGAGCCTGACCTGGTGATGTTTCGGGGCACTCCCCGCCACTTCCCAGAGCGGTTGCCGGCCAGCGTGAAGGTGGTGCAGGTTTGCTACGCCGGCGTGGAGGAGCTCGCGCAGGAGGGCATCCTCGCGGCCCATGACGTGCGGTGGGCCAACGCCGCCGGGCTTTTCGACGACACCGTTGCCGAGTCCGCGCTCGCGCTCTTGCTCGCCGTGCTGCACCAGCACAAGGCTGTCGAGCGCGAGTGGAACCAGCGCGAGCTGTTCGCCTCCACCAATTACCTGTTCGACAAGGCCACGGTCGCCATCATCGGCGCGGGCGGGATCGGGCGCACACTCATTAAGTTCCTTGAGCCATTCGGCGTCGACGTCATCGCAGTCAACCGGTCCGGCACCCCGGTCGAGGGAGCGGCGCGTACCGTCGCGATGTCGGATCCCGCATCGCGGGAGGTGTGGTCGAGCGCGGACTACTTCGTCCTGCTCGCACCGCTGACCGAGGAGACCAGGCACATGGTCGACGCCGAGGTGCTCGAACTCATGCCTTCGCACGCCGTGGTGGTCAATGTGGGGCGCGGCCCGCTGATCGACCATGATGCGCTCGCGGACGCGCTGCACGACGGCACGATCGCGGGCGCGGGCCTCGATGTCACCGAGCCCGAACCTTTGCCCGCCGACCACCCGCTATGGGACATGCCGAACTGCGTGATTACGCCCCACACCGCGAACATTCCGCGCTACACCCAGGCGCGAATCGGCGCGCTTGCCGACGAGAACTGGCGCCTCTACAGCTCAGGCGAGACGATGCGCACCGAGGTGGATGTGGACCACGGCTACTGAGCCGACGTCTAAACTAGGTGGGCATGACTGCTATGGACACTGCCAAGGGCACTGCCCTTTCCCCCGAGCGCGCCCGCGAGCGCGAGGATGTGCTGGCCAAGGCCCGTGCGGCGAAGCAGGTCGCCCCGCAGGTGGCCACGCTGTCGACTCCGGCGAAGAACGAGCTGCTGCACGCGGCGGCAGACGCGCTCGTTGAACGCGCTGAGGAGATCCTCGCCGCCAACGCCGACGACATCGAGGCGGGCCGTGCGGCGGGGATGGACGACTCGCTCGTTGACAGGCTCGCGCTCGACCACGGGCGTATCGAAGGCATCGCAGGCGGCCTACGCCAGGTAGCCGGGTTGTCGGACCCGGTGGGCGAGGTGCTGCGCGGGCACACGATGGGCAACGGTATCCAGATGCGGCAGGTGCGCGTGCCGCTGGGCGTGATGGGCATGGTCTACGAGGCGCGCCCCAACGTCACCGTGGACGCGTTCGGGCTGGCGCTAAAATCTGGCAACGTCGCGCTGCTGCGCGGGTCGAAGTCGGCGCGCCGCTCCAACGAGGCGCTCGTTGGGGTGCTGCAGGACGTCGCCGCCGCGCACGGGTTGCCGCGCGAAATCGTCCAGCTTTTGCCGTGCGAGACCCACGACTCGGTCCAGGATCTCATCACCGCCCGCGGGCTTGTCGACGTCGTCATTCCCCGCGGGGGAGCACGCCTCATCGAGGCCGTTGTGCTCGGCGCGACGGTGCCGACGATCGAGACCGGCACGGGCAACTGCCACTTCTACATCGATGCGGCCGCGGATGTCGACTCCGCGATCGAGATGCTCCTCAACGGCAAGACGCGCCGGGTCTCGGTGTGCAACGCGACGGAGACGGTGCTTGTCGACGCCGCCCTGCCGGACGTCGATAAGCTTCGTGTGCTTCAGGCCCTGCAGGAGGCCGGGGTGACGGTGCACGGCGACGTCGATAAGCTTCGCGCGTTCGGCGCGGCCGACGTGGTGGCAGCGACGGAGGCGGACTGGGCCGAGGAGTACCTCTCCTTCGACATTGCCTTCGCCGTTGTCGACGGGGTGGAGGGTGCCATCGAGCACATCGCGCGCTGGTCGACGGGGCACACTGACGCGATCGCCTCGCGTGATACGGCGACGCTCATGCGGTTTGCCAACGCGGTGGACTCGGCGGCGGTGGCGTTGAACACCTCGACCGCGTTCACGGACGGCGAGCAGTACGGCTTCGGCGCGGAGATCGGCATCTCCACCCAGAAGCTGCACGCCCGCGGGCCCATGGCGCTGCCGGAGCTGACCAGCACCAAGTGGATTCTGCAGGGCAACGGCCAGACCCGCCCGTAGCGGGTTGCGCCGGGCCTGCCCGCTAGGCTGGGTCGATATGAATACGCGAGAGATCACCTCGGCGGGGTCGGTGCCGAAGCGACGCATCGGAGTGATGGGCGGGACCTTCGACCCCGTCCACCACGGCCACCTCGTGGCCGCGAGCGAGGTGGCGAACCACTTCGCGCTCGACGAGGTGATCTTCGTGCCGACGGGCCAGCCGTGGCAAAAAGACGGCACCCAGGTCACGGCGTCAGAGCACCGCTACCTCATGACGGTGATCGCCACGGCGTCGAACCCGCGCTTCCACGTCTCGCGCGTCGACATCGACCGCGACGGGCCCACCTACACGATCGACACCCTGACCGACCTCAAGGCGCTGTACCCGGATGCGGAGCTGTACTTCATCACCGGCGCCGACGCGCTCGGATCGATCATGTCGTGGCACAACTGGGACAAGATGTTTGAGCAGGCTCAGTTCGTGGGCGTGACCCGGCCGGGCTACGAGCTGCGGGAGGACATGCTGCCCCTCGAGCACCAGGAGCGGGTGCACCTGATCGAAATCCCGGCGCTGGCGATCTCATCGACCGATTGCCGCGCCCGCGCAGCCGAGGGCCGTCCTGTGTGGTACCTCGTACCCGACGGCGTGGTCCAGTACATCGCGAAGAACCGGCTGTACACGGGCGCGTAAGTGGCACTTATCGCCGCCGGCGTGGGAGAATGTGCACGTACTCGGAGTTCGATCGCCAATCGATTCGTCCATAAGCCGGTTTATTCGACATAAGGAACCAATTCATTTGACTGCATTGCAAACGTCCCGCGAACAGGCCATCGTGGCCGCGCGCGCCGCAGACGAGAAGCTCGGCCGCAACATCGGCGTCATTGACGTCTCGGATGTCTTGGGCATTACGGACATCTTCGTCGTCGTCTCCGCCGACAACGAGCGCCAGGTCGGCGCGATCACGGAAGAAATCGAGGACGCCATGACCGCGGCCGGGCTCGAGCCGAAGCGCCGCGAGGGCAACCGCGAGCTGCGGTGGGTCCTGCTGGATTACGGCACCGTGATCGTCCACGTGCAGCGCGACGCTGAGCGTGACTTTTACGGCCTGGACCGCCTCTACGCCGACTGCCCGGTCATCGAGGTCGAGGGTCTTGAGCCCTACGAGCGCCCCGACAACTTCGCTGCCGACGCCGCCGATGGCGCTGCGGTGCGTTCGGTCCAGGACATCGAGGACCTGCCGCTTGCCGGCGACGGCCCGGCAGCCGGCGACGAGTTCGACGAGCCCGGATACCGGTTCTAACACCGCAGGAGTTCGAACGCAGCAGGAGTTTTGGCCACGACGCGAGGTAGGTAACGGAACAATGAAGCGACGACTGATCATGCTGCGCCACGGGCAGACGCAGTACAACGCCACCCGCAGGATGCAGGGCCAGCTGGACACGGACCTGTCCGACCTGGGCAAGCAGCAGGCGCGCGCGGCGGCCGAACGGTTGCGTGACGCCGGCGTGACAAAGATCGTTTCCTCCGACCTCGTCCGCGCACGCGTTACCGCCGAGATCGTCGCCGATGTCCTCGGCCTGGACATTTCCCTGGACGAGCGGCTGCGCGAGACGCACCTCGGCCAGTGGCAGGGCAAGACCCACCACGAGGTCGACTCGTGGCGCGACGGCATCCGCGCCCACTGGCGCAACAATGCAGGGTGGGCTCCGCCGGAGGGGGAGAGCCGCCTCGACGTGGCGCGCCGAGCTCGCCCGGTCGTCGATGAGCTCATGGAGACTTACGACGATTGGGAGGACAACGCCGTGCTCCTCGTCGCCCACGGCGGCACCATCTCGGCGCTGACGTCGAACCTGCTCGACCTAGCCGAGTCCCAGTACCCGCTGCTCAAGGGCTTAAACAACACGAACACCTCCCAGCTGGTGGCCATGCCCGCCTACCCACACGACGGTAAGGCGCAGCCCGGCAAAGTGCAGTGGTACCTCGAAGCGTGGAACCAAGGAAACGGTGACTGATGGCAGTTCGCATCGTCGTTGACTCCGCCGCCGGCCTGCCCGAGGAGATCGCCGAACAGCTCGACATCACAGTGGCCGCGCTGCATGTGATGGAAGGCGAGGGCGAGGGGGCGTCGACAAGCGGGCTGTCCGCGATTGAACTGGCGGCTGTTTACGCCCGTCAGCTCGAGCGCGGCGGCGACGAAGGCGTGGTCGCCCTGCATTTGTCCAAGAACCTCTCGTCCACCTGGTCGGCCGCAGTGTCGGCGTCAGCGGTGTTTCCCGGCACGGTGCGCGTCGTGGACACGGACACCGCGGGCATGGCGCTCGGCGCCGCCGCGATGGCCGCCGGATCGCTCGCGCGTGAGGGGGCGAGCCTGGACGAGTGCGAGAAGCTGGCTCAGCTCACGCTTGCGCGCTCCGAGACGTGGCTGTACCTGCATCAGCTCGACGGGCTGCGCAAGAGCGGGCGGTTGTCCACCGGCACTGCGGTCTTGTCCGCCGCGTTGCTGGCAACCAAGCCCATCTTGCGCCTGCACGAGGGCAAGCTGGAGCTAGCAGGCAAGACGCGCACACAGACGAAGGCGCTGTCCAAGCTCACCGAGCTCGTGCTCGAGCGCGCCGAAGGCAAGCCGGTCTTCGCCGCCATCCAGCACGCCGACGCGCCGGATGTGGCGGAGGCGCTGGAAAGCACCCTGCGTGAGGTGTTGCCCGAGGGCTCGAAGCTCATGGTTGAGCCGCTTGTCGACGTCCTCGCGGTGCACACCGGCCCCGGAGCCGTGGGCCTGTCGGTTGTGTTCTCCTCCGAAGTTGTGGATAACGTCGACGCGTAGGTGACGTATCACCCCGGTTCTCCACAGGAGGGGCCGGGGTTCTTTTCTGCGGTGGGTGGTGCGCCGTAGCGTGCGGGCTATGGGCTCACTGGCAACCGCGGCATCTGGCCGGCTGAAGGAACTTACCCGTCCGACGGGGGAGGAAGACGTCATGCACGTCGACTATCCGCCCCCGCGCGTGCGGGTCGAACCCCGGACCGCGGTCGCGGCGGTGCTGGCTGTCGCTGCTCTTCTCGGCGGCTGGTTCGTGCTGCGCCCGCAACCGGCCGAGCTGCCGCCGGCGCAGTGGGGAGCGGTTGCGGAGGCGTCCACCTCCGTTGCCCCCGCGGAGGTGGTCGTCTCGGTCGTCGGCGCGGTGGAGCAGCCCGGTCTGGTCACCCTGCCGGACGGTGCCCGCGTCGCCGAGGCGCTCGCGCAAGCCCACCCGCTCCCGGACGCCGACCTTGTCAGCGTCAACCAGGCGCAGGTGCTTGTCGACGGCCAACAGATCCACGTCCAGGCCCTCGGCGCCGCCCCGCTGGCGCCTGATGCCGTAGGTGGCCCGTCCAGCGGGTTGGTCTCGCTGAACTCCGCGACTGCGGAGCAGCTCACTTCCTTGCCTGGGGTGGGGCAGGCCACCGCGGCGGCGATTGTCGCCCACCGCGAGGCCAACGGCCCGTTCGCTACGGTGGACCAGCTCGAAGAGGTCAAAGGCATTGGTCCGGCGAAGTTCGCAGCACTCAAAGACCTGGTCACGGTGTAAGTAGTGCAGGAACTGCGCCTCGTTCCTCCTGCGCTTGCGGTGTGGGCGGCGGCGCTCACCGTCCTTGTTGTTGGGGTGGTGCCCGCCGCAGCGCTGGTGGTCACCGCGGGATTAGCGTGTGCGGCGCTGCGGCAGTACGGGCAGGCCATCTTGGTTGCCGGGTTGGGCGCGGCGTCGTGGGCGGTGGCCACAGTGCGCTTGATGTTGGCTGAACGCTTCGACCCACCAGGGTCGGTGCGCGGGACCGTGTCCAGCGCGCCGGTGCCACTTGCCGACGGCGGATTCCTCGTCCGCGTCTCAGTGCCCGGCCACCCCGGGCCGATCCCCGTGTTCACCCGCGGCCTGCCCGACGGGGCGGTCCCCGGTGCGGTCGTAGACGCCATCGGCACGGTGGGCGAGGTGGGACGGCCGGGCACCACCCGGATCACGCTGAGCGGGCAGGTCCAGGTGGTGGAGCCGCCGCGGGGTATGGCTGCCGTTGCGGGGCACGTGCGCGAGACGCTGACCTCTGCGGCAGCCGCGCACCTCGGGGAGGGCCCGCGCGGGCTGGTGCCCGGGCTGGTCCTCGGCGACACCTCGCTTCAGACTCCGGCGCAGCAGCAGGCGTACGTGGACACCGGGCTGTCGCACCTGAGCGCGGTCTCGGGCAGCAACGTCGCCATCGTGACCACGGCCGCCGTGCTTGTCGCCAGCGCGCTGGGTTGCGGGCTTCGTGCACGGATCGTGTGCGCGGGTGTCGCGCTGATGACCTACGCCTGCCTCGTCGGGGCCGAGCCCAGCGTGCTGCGCGCGAGCGTCACCGGCCTGGTGTCGCTAGTGGCCGTGCTGTCGTCGCGGATCTCCGAGCCGGTCCACGCGCTGTGCCTCGCGGTGGTCGCACTCGTCATCGTCGACACCAACCTGGCGGTCAGCTACGGCTTCGCCCTGTCGGTTGCCGCGACCGCGGGGATCGTCGTGCTCAGCCCGCTGCTGTACCGCGCGCTGGCGGTGCTGCGCTGGCCCGAGATCCTCACCCGCGCGCTCGCCGTGGCGGTGGCGGCGGACGTGGTGACCATGCCGCTGATCGCACTGATGACAGGCCGGGTCTCCCTCGTGGCAGTAGCCGCCAACGTGCTGGTGGCACCGTGCGTCGGCCCGATCACCGTGCTGGGTTTGGTGGCCACCGTGCTCGCACTCCTGCCCGGAGGAGCGGAGGCCCCGCTGTTGTGGGTGGTGGAGCCCCTGGCGTGGTGGGTCAGCGCGGTGGCCGAGCACGGCGCGCGCCTGCCGGGCGCGACCATTCAGGCGCGCCCGCTGACGGTCCTCGTTGTCTACGGCTGGATCATCGCGGGCCTGGTGGCCGGCCGCCCCCGGTTCACGGCGCTCGCCGCGGCTGCGGTGGTGGCGGTCGCGTCCCTGGCAGCGCAGCCCACCCCGCGCCACCCGGCGATCGACCCAGCCACAGCGCGCACCCACGTGGTGTCCACCGAGGACGACGTCGAACCGGTCCCGGAGGGAACCGAGGTCGTCGTCGTGCTGGAAAGCGGTCGGGCGCCGCCACGGCCGGTAGTGACCGCCGGCGGGATCCCCGTGGTGTACCCCAACCGGGGTGCCACAGGGGGCGGATAGGATGGGCGGCATGCACTCCGACGTCCACCTGGTCCTCGGCGAAGACGAGTTCCTCGCCGAGCGCGCCACCGCCGCCATCCTCGAAAACGCCAGCCCGGCCGCGGACCTGACTAGGCTGCCCGCCAGCGAGGTGACAGAGGGAGAACTCGCCATGGCGACGAGCCCCTCCTTGTTCGCCGAGGAACAGATCGTGATCGTCACGGCCACAGAGCAGGCAGGCAAGGAGCCGGTCGAGGCGCTGTTGCGGGTGGCGGTTGACCCGCCGTCGGGGCTGACCTTGATCATCGAGCACACCGGCGGTGGCCGGCAGAAGGCGATGGTGCCGAAGTTTGCCAAGGTCGCCCAGGTGCACGAGGTCAACCCGCTGCGCGACAACGAGCGCCATACGTGGGTCAGCCAGGAGTTTCGCCGCCACGGACAGCGCCCCACCCCGGACGTGGTCGCGGCGCTGCTGGAGTCGGTGGGCTCCGACCTGCGCGAGCTCGCCTCTGCTGTCGACCAGCTTGTCGCCGACACGGAGGGCGAGCTCACGGTCGCGGGCGTGCGCGCCTACTACTCGGGTGTTGCGGAGGTTTCGGGCTTTGACATCGCTGAGCAGGCGGTCACGGGGCGCGTGGACAAGGCCCTGGCATCGACCCGCCGCGCGCTGCAGCTGGGTTTGAGCCCGGTGGCGGTGGCGGCGGCGCTGGCGGTGAAGGTGGGTGACATCGCCAAGGTCTATAACACCCGTGGCAACCCGAACCAGCTCGCCCGCACGCTCGGGATGCACCCGTTCGCGGCGAAAAAAGCGATGCAGATCGCGCGCAACTGGTCGGGCGAGTCGGTCAGCGAGGCCGTCATCATCATCGCGGAGCTCGACGCCGCGGTGAAAGGCCAGGGCGGCGACGAGCGGTTCGCCCTTGAGAACGCGGTGCGCCGGATTGCGGAGCTAGCCCGATAGGCAGAGCAGGACGATGTTAGATTGGCTGGTGTGAACGAGGACAATGCCACCCGCGACCATGTTCCCGAGGACGTGCAGGAATTTGCCGCCAAGCTGTTTAACTTCGCCCGCAACGGCGATGTCGCGTTGCTCGACTACGTCGACCACGGCGTCGACGTGGACATGGCCAACCAGGACGGCAACACTTTCCTCATGCTCGCGGCGTACTCGGGGCACGAGGAGCTCGTGCGGGGTCTGATTGGGCGCGGGGCGGACGTCGACAAGCTCAATGCGCGCGGCCAGTCGCCGCTGTCCGGCGTGATCTTCAAGAAGGAGGACGCGATCGTCGAGGTCCTCCTCGACGCGGGCGCCGACCCGCGGGCGGGCCATCCGGACGCGGTGGCGACCGCCCAGATGTTCGGCCGGGAGGACCTGGCGCAGCTGATGGGACAGTAAGCCGCCTAGCTGCTGGCCCGGGCGTTGCGCTTCGCCCGTGCCATCTCCATGCACAGGGTGGTGCCGACGATGGCCGCGCGCTGGTGCTCGCTCAGCCCGGGGGTCATGTGCAGGACGTAGGTGCGTTTGCCCATCATGAACCGGCCCAAGCCCGACCACCGGGTGTCGATCGTGGCAATCGTCGCACCGCGCGAGGCCAGCTCGAAGTTCCACCGCCAGACGCTGCCGCGGGCCTCGATGTCGGGGAGGCCGTCCATCGTGATGGTGAAGCGTTCGCGTGCCAGCGAGAACCGGTTGGTCACCCGCGCCAGCGGGACCGCGCCGCCGGGGAGGAACACCTCGTACGAGTCGCGCAGGAGGTTGAACGGGTCAGTGAGTGTCAGCACCGCGCGCAGCGGGGTTCCGTCGGTTGCTGTCTCCTCGACGTCGATGCTGCGGGAGCTGGTGAACATCTCGGCGAGCGAGAACCGTCTCTGCGTGGCGACGCCGAGCGGGGTGCCGTCGGGCGCCGACAGGGTGAACCGGTTGCGCAGGAGCACGCGGGCCGTGGATATGACAACGTCATCGTGGGAAAACAGGGTGGGAGCCATGGGGCCACCCTAGCGCCGATGGGTGTTATCCTCTCCCGCGTGAGGACGGAAGAACCCGAAGAAACAGAAGCACAGGAAGAGCAGGGCCGCGCCGGCCGCCAGAAGGCGGTGCCGTGGCTGGCGCTTGTTGCCATCGCGGTCGTGCCCGTGCTGCTCGCGCTGACGCTTCCGGGTTCGACCGTGACCGCTGTGCTGCTCGTCTACCTGCCCGCGGTGTCCTTCGCACTTGGGCTTATCGACGCCGTCACCTTCCGCCCCACAGGATCATTCCCACTGCTTGCCGGCACGTTCTTTCTTGTCTCGAGCTGGATGTTCTACAACGACGGCGCCTGGATCTACGCGCTTGTTGTGGCCGTACTGGCCGCGGCAGGCGGGGCGCTGGCGCGGCTGCGGCGGGTGAGCTAGATGGAAGCGTGGGTCCTCGATCACCCAGAGTACGGCCGCATCGTCGCCGAATTCGGCTACGACCCGGAGTTCGCCGCGCGCGAGGTCGCCTGGCCGGGGTCGGAAGACGACGAGATCCGCCCCGTGACCGCCGACTCGTCGCTCTCCGAGCGCATCACGGCGCGTATGCACAATCCGGCTCTGCGCCTGCAGGTGTCTGTCGACGGGGAGGTCATGGGCCGCTTTAGGCGCGTGCGTAGCGGCCGAATCCCGCTTCAGCTGCGGAAAAACCCGCTGGAGTTCAGTGACAACGACATGGTGGCGGATTTCTCGAAACCGCACCTGAAGATCGACACGTCCATCCTGGGTGAGCCCATCAATGTCGAATTCCGCCAAGGCAAAGAGGTCGTCGAGTGCGACCCTTCGGCCGGCAGCAGGGGAGCACACCGGCGCGCAGAGATGGAACGCAGCCCGATCAAGCGCGTGCTGTATCCGCTGGCGGCGGGTATCGGCAAGAGCGGGTGGGCGCTTGCCGCCCTCATTCTTGGTCCAGTGATCGCGCGTTTTCTCGCGCGGGTGCTCGAGTGGCTGCTGCAGTTCGTCCCCGACTGGGAGATCACCTGGCCGGGCATCTACCTGCCGGTGCCGGACATTCCGGAGATTCGCTTGCCGGTGCCGTCGATAAGCATGCCCACGCTGCCGGAGCTGCCGGAGTGGGTGAAAATTGTGATGGATTACCAGCGGCTGTGGGTGCCGATTCTCATCGCTGTTGTCGTCGCCATGGTCGCGGTGCGCAACCACTCCAAGTCGGCCAAGCGGCGTAGGCAGTGGGAGAGTGTGGGCAGCGGCAAAGAAAAACCCGGCTCCCCGTAAACGGGAAGCCGGGTGACAAGGTGGCGCTTAGGCCATCTTGTTGAGGGCGCGAGCCATGTTGGACTTCTTGTTCGCCGCAGAGTTGCGGTGGTAGACGCCCTTGGTCACAGCCTTGTCCAGCTTGCGGGAAGCAACGCGCAGCTGAGCCTCAGCGGCAGCCTTGTCGCCGGACTCGACAGCCTCGCGGAACTTGCGGATCTCGGTGCGGGTTGCGGAGCGCACGGACTTGTTGCGCAGGCGGCGCTTCTCGTTGGTGAGAACGCGCTTCTTCTGCTGCTTGATGTTTGCCATCTAGGTACACCTCTTGGTTTAGGTCGAATCTGTGTCAATGCAGTCGACCCGGGAAGGGCATTGCGCGCCGGGCTTTGAAAAGAACGCGGGCCCAAGGTCCTGCTCGCGTAGCTCGACGCACCCGTATGAATCCCGGATACGGACAACTAGAGCAGGATAGCAAGGCGCAGGCTCCGGCTCCAAACCGTTGCGGCGCCTATGACCAGTCGAAGCGGTCGCGCAGGCGGTTGGCGATACGGTCGAAGCGCCGCGGCGGAAGGTAGATGCCCCGGCGGTGGACGTCGGTTTCCGGCACCAGCAGCGTCTTGTCCAGGCGCACCCAGCACTCCTCGCCGTTGTCCTCCCACTCGCCGGAGCCGATGCCCAGCCAGTCGTCGTCGCGGGCGTGGTCTGTTTCCGGGGAGATGAGCAAGCCGATCACGTCGCGGTGCTCGCGGCCGATGACCACGATGGAGCGCTCCCGCGGTGGCGACGACGGCACCGTTACCCAGACGACCTCGCCGGGCTCGGCCTGGCCATCCATGTCGGGGGCGTAGTAGATGCCGCGGGCCATCTTCGCGGTGGGTTTGACCAGGAGATGCGCCGCCACGGTGCGCCGGCGGTCGCGCGGGGAGCTGCCCAGGCGCTCGTTGAGCAGTGCGAGGCCCTCGTCAAGCGCGCTTGTCGACGACCGCTTCGCAGCCCGCCTTGTAGTCCGTGTCGCTGTTCGGTTCGCTGTTCGGTTCGCGCGGCGGAGGAACATGGGCGGATCCTTTTTCGTGGGCGGAAGGCTTGAATTCACATTACGAGCGCGGCACGGTTCGCACAACCATGTGCGCGGCTGCGTCGCGCGCCTGGGTGGGCTGTTTTGTTTGCCCATTTAAGGCGGTAGAGTGGGTGCAACTATGGCTGCGCAAACGACGAATTTCGCGGAGCAGACGTTCACGGATCCGTCCGATATTCGCAACTTCTGCATTATCGCCCACATCGACCACGGCAAATCGACCCTCGCCGACCGCATTCTCCAGCTGTCCAACGTGGTGAACGCGCGCGATATGCGCGATCAGTACCTCGACAACATGGACATCGAGCGCGAGCGCGGCATCACGATCAAGGCGCAGAACGTGCGCCTGCCGTGGACGCCGCGCTCCGGCGAGTTCGTCGGCAAGCCGACCGTGCTGCAGATGATCGACACCCCGGGCCACGTCGACTTCTCCTACGAGGTCTCCCGCGCGCTCGAGGCGTGTGAGGGCGCGATCTTGCTTGTCGACGCAGCCCAGGGCATCGAGGCCCAGACCCTGGCGAACCTCTACATGGCGATTGACAAGGACCTGGAGATCATTCCGGTCCTGAACAAGATCGACCTGCCTGCCGCTGATCCGGAGAAGTACTCCCTCGAGATCGCCCACATCATTGGATGCGAGCCCGAGGACGTGCTGCGCGTGTCCGGCAAGACCGGCGAGGGCGTAGCGGAGCTGCTGGACAAGCTCGTTGAGCTCGTCCCGCCGCCGAAATCTGAGACCGGTTCCGACCCGAACGCGCCCGCCCGCGCGCTGATTTTCGATTCCGTCTACGACACCTACCGCGGCGTGGTCACCTACGTGCGCATGATGGACGGCACGCTCAAGCCGGGCCAGCAGGTGCAGATGATGAACACCGGCGTCAAGCACGAGATCCTTGAGATCGGCGTGGTCTCGCCCACGATGAAGAAGACCAAGGGTCTCGGCCCGGGCGAGGTGGGCTACCTCATCACCGGTGTGAAAGATGTGCGCGAGACGCGTGTTGGCGACACGGTCACGTGGGCGTCGAAAGGCGCAGACGTGCCGCTTGACGGCTTCGAGGACGTCAAGCCGATGGTGTACTCGGGCCTGTTCCCGGTCAGCCAGGAGGACTTCCCGGCACTTCGCGAGTCACTGGAGAAGCTGCAGCTTAACGACGCCTCCCTGACCTGGGAGCCCGAAACCTCCGTCGCCCTGGGCTTCGGTTTCCGCTGCGGCTTCCTGGGCCTGCTCCACATGGAGATCACCCGCGACCGTCTCGAGCGCGAGTTCGACCTGGACCTGATCTCCACCGCGCCGTCGGTCACCTACCGCGTCATCGCCGAAGACGGCAGCGAGCAGGTCGTGCACAACCCCTCCGACTGGCCGGGCGGCAAGCTGCAGGCGGTCTACGAGCCGATTGTGAACATGACCATCATCGTGCCGCAGGAATTCGTCGGTACCACGATGGAGCTGTGCCAGTCCAAGCGCGGCTCGATGAAGAACATGGAGTACCTCTCCGAGGACCGGGTCGAGCTGCGCTACATCATGCCGCTTGGCGAGATCATCTTCGACTTCTTCGACATGCTGAAATCCCGCACCAAGGGTTACGCCTCGCTCAACTACGAGGAGGCCGGCGAGCAGGAGGGTGACCTGGTCAAGGTGGACATCCTGCTCCAGGGCGAGCCTGTCGACGCCTTCTCCGCCATCGTCCACAAGGACTCCGCGAACTGGTACGGCAACAAGATGACCAAAAAGCTCAAGGAGCTCATCCCGCGCCAGCAGTTCGAGGTGCCCGTCCAGGCAGCGATTGGTTCGAAGATCATCGCCCGCGAGAACATCCGCGCCCTGCGCAAGGACGTGTTGTCCAAGTGCTACGGCGGTGACATCTCCCGCAAGCGCAAGCTGCTGGAGAAGCAGAAGGCCGGTAAGAAGCGCATGAAGTCCATCGGTTCGGTTACCGTGCCGCAGGAGGCGTTCGTCGCCGCGCTGTCGACCGACGAGGAGTAGTCGGGGTGTGGTCCAGTGACAAAAGTTGCTGGCCAGAAAAACTGACCTGGGGATAGTGACAAATCTCGTGCGCCGGGTGCCACTTTTGTCACTGGCCCCGACACAGCCCCGCTAGCATCGGCGGCATGGGACTTCTCGGATCCGGCCGCACCATCGAGCTCAAGCGCGAAGGGGTGAGAATCTTCGCCCGCGTGCTGGGCGACGACACCGCACCCGCGCTGATCTTCCTCCAGGGTGGGCCGGGTTTTCCGAGCCCGCGCGAGCGCTTCGAGTGGATCGGTGAGGCGCTAAAGCACTACCGGGTCGTGCTGCTCGACCAGCGCGGCACCGGCAACTCCACGCGCGTGGACCGGGCCACGCCGGAGCTTATCGACGCCACCTTCCTCACCCAGCTTCGCGCCGACGCCATCGTCGCCGACGCGGAGGCCGTCCGTGCCGAGCTCGGCATCGCACAGTGGGACGTGCTCGGGCAGTCCTTCGGCGGGTTCTGCCTGGCGCACTACCTCGCGCGCCACCCCGGGGCCGTCCGTAATGCGTTTTTCACCGGGGGCCTGCCCACCTCAACCCGCGGCATTGACGAGGTCTACGCGGCGACATTCGCAAAACTGAAGGCGCGCCACCTGCGGTTCTACGCCGAGGTGCCGTTCTCCGAGCAGCGGATCCGCGACATCTGCCGCCACCTGGACACCTCGGAGGAGGTTCTGCCCACCGGGGAGCGCCTGAGCTCGCGGAGGTTCCGCACCATTGGGGTCAACCTGGGTCGCGAGGGCGGATTCGATTCCCTTGCGGCGCTGCTCGAGCAGCCCTTCCACTCCAACGGCCGGCTGCGCACCGACTTCCTGGCGGAGGTGGGCGCGCAGGTCAGTTTCGAGACCGCCCCGCTGTACGCTGCGATCCACGAGCCGATCTACGCGGGCACGGTGCCGGGAGCGACGAACTGGTCGGCGGAGCGCGTGTCCGAAACCCTCGCTGGTTTCGCGCCGGGCGCCTCCCCGGACGACGAGGAGTTCTACCTCACCGGCGAGCACATCTTCCCCTTCCAGTTCGACGAGGACCCGGCACTGCGCCCTTTCAAACAGGCCGCTGAGGCGCTGGCCGCGAAGGACGATTGGGCGAACCTCTACGCCGGCCTGGGTCGCGTCGGCAACGCCTACGCCGTGGTCTACACCGACGACATCTTCGTCCCGCGCGAACTCTCGCTGGAGACCGCTGGCATCCTCGGCGCGCGCGTGCACGAGACCAGCGCGTGGCAGCACGACGGGCTGCGCCGCCACGGCGCGGAGGTCATCGGGGTGCTCACAGCAATGGCGGGGATCGGATAGTCCCACTTTCGGCGTTTCGGGGATAGGATAGGCGGCATGCAGGCACCTTTTCCCCGGGAGCAGACGCAGTTGACCCACAGTGAGGTCGACGCCTTTGAGAAGATGGCCAGCGGATTCGAGCTCAGCCAGGAGCACCTGCTGGATCCGTCGCTGATGTTCTACGTCACGCGCTAGAGCCTCCTAGAGCCTCCTAGAGGCTCGACGCCTCCAGCAGCGCGCGGGTGTATTCGTGGCGCGGGTTCGCCCACACCTCGGCCGTCGCGCCGTGTTCGACGATGCGCCCGGCGTGCATGACGGCGACGGTGGGGCACAGCTCGCGCACGACCGCGAGGTCGTGGGAGACGAAGATGAGGGTGTTGTCGGCGACGACGTCGTCGACAAGCTTCAGCACTCGGGCGCGGAGGGTGATGTCGAGGGCGGAGACGGGTTCGTCGGCAAGCAGGATGGGTGCGCGCGGCGCGGCGGCGCGCGCGATGGAGATGCGCTGGCGCTGCCCGCCCGAGAACTCCCGCGGCAGGCGGGATCCCATTCCGGCCAGCCCCACCTGGGATAACACTTCCTCCACGCGCGCAGAATCGGCGCCCGTCTCCGCGATCGACTCGCCCACAGCCATGCGCGGGTCGAGGGAAGAATAGGGGTCCTGGAAGACCATCTGGATGTCGCCGGCGATGTCCACGGTGCCGGAGTCGGGGGCAGAGAGCCCGGCGATGACGCGCAGCAGCGAGGTCTTGCCGGAGCCGGAGCCGCCGACGATGCCGAGGCGCTCGCCGCAGCGGACGTTCAGGCTCACGTCCCGCAGCGCCTGGGTCGCGCCCCTGGTCAGCGAGACATCCGTCAGCGCCACCACGGGCTCACCGACAGAGCGCGCGGCGGCGGGCGCGCCGGGTGCGGACGCGGCGGCGAGGGCGCGGGCGTAGTCGGAGTCGACCGGCACGATGCGACCGTCCTTGAGCACAATGACGCGCTCGGCCATGCGCCGGATCACGGCGAGGTCGTGGGAGATGAACACCAGCCCCATGCCGCGCCGGGCGATGACCTGGTCGAGCAGGTCGAGGATTTGCGCCTGGACGGCGACATCGAGGGCGGTGGTGGGCTCGTCGCACACCAAAATGTCGGGGTTCTCGGCGAGAGCTGCGGCGATGAGGACGCGCTGGCGCTGACCACCGGAGAGCTCGTGCGGGTAGGCGTCGGGCCGGTCGACGCCGACCTCCGCGAGGAGCGCGCGTGCCCGGTCGCGGTCGCGCGAGACCTGGCGGCCGACCTTCATCAGCGGGTCGAGAGCGGTCATCGGCTCTTGAAAGACCATTGCGACTTTGCTGCCGCGCACGGTGCGTCGGACACGGTCGGGGGTGCCGATCATCTCGGTCGAACCAACGCGCACCGATCCCGTGGCGGGCAGGTCGGGCAGCAGGCCCATGATTGCTAGCGCGGTCATGGTCTTGCCCGAGCCGGATTCGCCGATCAGCCCGACACGCTCGCCGCGGGCGACGTCGAAGCTGACGTCATGGAGGATGCCGGGGATAGAGAGGTTCTTAACGCTGATCACGCGCGCCCCCGATCAAGTTGAAGCCGAGGACCGTGACCGCGATGGCCAGGCCCGGCCACAGCGCTAGGTGGGGCGCGGTGGCGAGGAACGGCTGGCTGGACTGCAGCATGCGCCCCCACGACGCGTAGGGCGCCGGTGTGCCGAGGCCGAGGAAGGACAGGCCGGCCTCGGCGAGGATAGCCAGGGCGAGCGCGACCGAGATCTGCACGATGATGAGGGGGGCGATGTTCGGCCACACGTGGCGCCTGGCGACGGTGAGTCCAGGCACTTTCGCCACGCGTGCGGCGAGGATGTAGTCCTGGCTCATCACCTGCAGCGTGCCCACGCGCGCCACGCGGGCGAAGCCGGGGATGCCGGCCAGGCCGATCGCGAGCACCACGACCCACATGCTGGCGCCGAACACGGCGGTGAACACAATGGCTAGAAGGAGCGCCGGAAACGCCAGCGCGAGGTCGCTTAACCGCATGACCGCGCCTTCGACGAACCCGCGTCGCATCCCCGCCCAGATACCCAGCGGCACGCCGACGAGTGCGGACAGCGCCACCGCCCCAAGCGAGACCGCGAGGGTCACGCGCGCGCCCGCCATGATGCGGGAGGCGACATCGCGGCCGAATTGGTCGGTGCCCATCCAGTGGGTTGGACTCGAGGTCTCTAGGCGCAGCGCGGGGTTGGCTTGCACGGGGTCGAAGGGGGTCCACACGAAGGAGATGAGCGCGCACACGGCGATGACTGCGACGATGCTCGCGCCTACTTTCTGCTGGGTGTTCACGCTTTCCTCCTCACGCGCGGATCGATCACGGCATACAACACATCTACGAGGGCATTGACCGCCAGGGTGAACGCGACAAGCAGCATCATCACGGTCTGCACGGTGGTCAGGTCGCGGGTACCCACCGCAGTCAGCAACATGGTGCCCAGCCCGGGCAGGGTGAACACCCGCTCGATGACGACGGCTCCGACAATGAGGGTGGACAGCTGGACGCCGGCGACGGTCAGCACCGGCAACGCCGCGTTTTTCAGCACGCGGCCAAGAAGCACCTCGCTTATCGACGCCCCCCGTGCTCGCGCCGTGCGCACATAGTCCTTGCCCATCTCCTCGCGCACCGCCCCGCGTACGTAGCGCGACAGGATCGCCGCCTGCACCAGGGTCAGCGCGGTGACTGGGAGCACCAGGTGCGCCGGGGTGCCCCAGCCGTTGGCCGGTAGCCACCCGAGGCGGACCGAGAACACCGCGACGCCGAGGATGCCGACGAGGAAGCTGGGCACCACAATGCCGAGCTGGGCCAGCACGCCGAGGGCGGCGCCGTCGGGCCGACCACCCCGCGCGGCGAGGTACACGCCGACGGGTACGGCAATGGCCAGCGAGAGCAGCATCGCCGTGCCGGTGAGGGTGAACGAGACCCCGGCGCGCTCGATGACCTGCGGGGTAATATCCGTGCCGCTGGCCATCGATACCCCGAAGTCACCGGTGAGCAACCCACCGATCCAGTCGAGGTACTGGGTCAGCAGCGGGCGGTCAGTGCCGAGTTTCGCGGACAACTGTGCGACCGCTTCCTCGGTCGCGGACACACCCAGCGCGATGCGCGCCGGGTCGCCCGGCACCGCGCGCAGCAGAAGGAAGATGATCACGCTGGCGGTAAACATCAAGGCGGCGGAGCGGGCGAGGATGCGCGCGAGAGCGGCGGCGACACCTTTCGGCGCGGTCACGGCGTGGCTCCTTTCGTCACATCGGCAAGACGCAGCGCGTCGGTGACCATGTTCGGGTTGACCCCGCCGACACCGGGCGCGGTCAGCACGAGGTTTGGCACGTTGACGAGCGTGAGCGCTGCGGCGTCGGCCATGATTTGGTCGATGGCCGCCGCCATGTTTTCTTCCTGGTTGCCGACCTCGGCGGCGTCGAGAAGCGCGCGCGTTCGCGGCGAGTCGTAGCCGAGGTAGTAGTCGGGATCGCCGAAGATCATCGGGATGTCGCGCGGCTCGATGTGGGCCACCAGCGAGGCCTGGTAGTCGTGGCCTGTGAGCACCTGGTTGAGCCACACCGCCGGGAACTCGACGGTGTCGAGGCGCACGTCGAAGCCGACGTCGCGCAGCTGGGAGAAGATCAGCTCGCTGGCGGTCTGCGCGTACGGCAGGTTGGGCACGGTGATGGTGACGCTGGGGCGGCGGCCGTCGAGAAGCTCGCGGGCCCGCTCCGGGTCGAAGGGGTAGTAGTCGCGGCCGGTGAACCAGGGGTCGGTGGGCGGCACGGGGGCGCCGCCGGTGTCGGTGGCCAGGCCGTTGAAGACAACCTCGCTCAGTGCCGCGCGGTCGATCGCGTAGGCGGCGGCCTTGCGCACATCAGGGTCGTCGAAAGGCGCGGCGTTGTTGTTCATGCTGAACACGAGCTCGCCGTTGGTGGTGCCGACGAGGACCTCGATAGCGTCCGGGAGGGCGCCGATAAGCTCGGGTGCTTGCATGAACCACACCACGTCGACGTCGCCGACGCGCAGGGCGTTGACGGCGGAGACCGAGTCCGCGAAGTAGCGGATCGCGGCGTCGTGCTCGACGGGCGCGCCCCAATAGTCGCCGCGCGAGGCGAACTCGACCGCGTCCCCCGGGCGGAACGCGCGCAGCGTGTACGGGCCCGTGCCGAGCGGGTCGGTGGCGAGGCGGTCGATACTCTCGGGGGTCATCATCGCGCCGGTGAATGTGCCCATTGACCACAGCCAGCTTGTCGACGGCCCCGCAAGCGTCACCTGCACCGTGTGCTCATCCAGCACGGCAACGTCGCGCACGGGATCCATCTGCGCCTTCAGCGCGTTCGTCCAGGAATCGCGGACGTATTCGATGGAAAACTTCGCGTCCTCGGCGTTAAACGGTTTGCCGTTGGAAAAGGTCACGCCCTCGCGCAGATGGAAGGTGTAGACGGTGCCGTCTTCGCTGACGTCCCAGCTGGTGGCGAGGAAAGGCTGCGGTTGCCCGGAGTCGTCTATGCGCACCAGTGTTTCGTAGATGTTGCCCATCATCGCCTGGGGCGCGGCGGCACCCCCGACGGTGGTGAAGTCGAGGCCCGCGGGCGCGGCGGAGGCGGCGACCACGACGCTGTCGCGCCCGTCGGCTCCGCCGGTTGCGTCAAGCGCCGGTGAGCAAGCGGTGATCGCGGACAGCGCTACCGCTGCCGCGACGACGCCGGCGGTCCTGCGGGAAGTCATGGGTGCATAGGTTACACAAGGCACCGACCTACTTCAGCCAGTTGTCCGCCAGGATGCCCATTCCCGCCACAGCCTCGTCGTGGCTGGGCGCCTGCAGCGAGATCATCAGCTCGTCAGCAGAGGAGTGCTCGGTGAACCAGGTGAGGTAGCGGGCGACCTGCTCGCCGGTGCCGGAGGCGGTGTAGCGCAGCATGCCGGTGATCTCGCGGCCCTGGGGAGAGGAGACGACGGTGTCAAGTTGGGCGTCGTCAAGCACGTGCCCGCGGCGTCCAATAAACGCCCGCACGCGGTTGCGGTGCACGAGCGCGGTCTGGCGCTCGGCGTCCTCGGTCGTCTCGGCGGCGGTGACGTTGACCGCCGCGAGCACGTAAGGCTCCGGGTGTGCCTCCGAGGGCACGTAGTTATCCCGGTAGTAGGAGGTTGCCTCCTCAAGGTGCTGCGGGGCGAAGTGGGAGGCGAACGAGTACGGCAGGCCGAGCTTGGCGGCAAGCGAGGCGCCGAACAGGGAAGAGCCCAGGATGTAGAGGGGCACGTTGGTGCCGGCACCGGGAAAGGCGGTGACGCCGGGGATCGGGGAGCTCTCAGATAGCCACGCCTGAAGCTCAGCGACGTCCGCGGGGAAGCGCTCGGCGGAGCTCGGGTCGCGCCGCAGCGCGCGGCCGAGGGTCTGCTGGTCGGTGCCGGGGGCGCGGCCGAGGCCCAAGTCGATGCGACCAGGGTAGAGCTCGGCGAGCGTTCCGAACTGCTCGGCGATGACGTAGGGCGAGTGGTTCGGCAGCATCACTCCGCCGGCGCCGAGGCGGATCGTGTTGGTGCGCGCCCCAATGTGGGAGATCAAAACGGCCGGTGCGGACGAGACGATCGTCGTCATGTTGTGGTGTTCGGTGTACCAGACACGCGAAAACCCCAGCGATTCCGCCTTCTGGGCGAGTGCCACGGAGCGTTCCATGGACTCGGCAGGGGTTTCGCCGGGGTAAACGGTGCAGAAGTCGAGCAGGGAAAGCGGGGTGGTTGTCATGCCACCACGCTACGCCTTGCTAGGAGGCGGTGACGGCCTCTCCGTTGACGGTTTCGTTGGTACCGATCGCCATCGGGGTGCGGGGGCGAGCCAGGTCGATGCCCAGGCCCACGATGAACGCGGCGATGACCGGGACGATCCAGCCGAGGCCGTCCTCCTGAAGCGGTGCCCACGCCACCAGCGGGGTCAGCATGTCAGCGGCCCAGCCCAGGGAGATGAACGTCTCGATGGCGGACCAGATGGTGGCAACCCAGATCGGAAGGAAGAATGCCCACGTGAAGCGGGTGCGGGAGCGGAAGGCCGGCTCGATCAGGGTGACAAAGATCAGCGCGATGGCCGGCGGGTAGAGGAAGCCGATGACCGGAGCGGCAATCGCCATAACGAAGCTCAGGCCCTGGGTCGCGATGACGATGGAGGTGACTGTGAAGACGACGGCCCAGAGCTTGTAGGAGCCGGGGAACTGCTCGGAGAAGTACTCGGCGGTGGCGGTGATGAGGCCGACGGCGGTGGTCATGCAGGCCAGCAGGACGATGGCGGAGAAGATCAGCTGGCCGACAGAGCCCATCGTCAGGTTGGAGGCGTCGGCAAGCAGGCCGGCACCGTTTTCGTACTGGCCCGGGTTCGGGATCACGCGACCGATGGCGCCGAGGCCCAGGTAGATCAGGGCGAGCATGACGCCGGCGCCGATGCCGGAGAGGATGGTGCCGCGAACCAGCGGCTTACCCTCGGAGAATCCGCGGTAGCGCAGGGTGGAGATGACGACGATGGAAAACGCCAGCGCGGCGATGGAGTCCATGGTCAGGTAGCCCTGGAGCAGGCCCGAGGTGAACGGGCCGTCGGTGTACGCCTCCGACGGGGTACTCGGGTCCGCCTGCCACTTGAACAGGGAGAGCGCGATCATGACGAGCAGGAGGATGACCAGCGCCGGGGTGAGGAACTTGCCCAGCGTCTCCGTGATCGTGTTCGGGTTCCAGGACAGCGCTAGGGCGATGCCGAAGAACACGATGTTGAAGATCGCCGAGGCCAGCAGGCCCTCCCAGCCGAACAGCGGGGTCACTGCTGTCTCAAACGAGACCGCGCCGGTGCGCGGCAGGGCGTAGAAAGCACCGATGGACAGGTAGGCCAGCAGCGGGAAGATCAGGCCGAACACGGTGCCGGCGCGCTGCGCGAGGTCGCGCACGTTCGCACCCGACAGGGCAATGGCGATAACCGCGAGCACCGGAAGCAGCGCGCCGGTGGCGAGGAAGCCGAGGATTGCGGGCCAGAAATTGTCTCCGGCCTCAACGGCCAGCATGGGCGGGAAGATCAGATTTCCCGCACCGAAGAACATGGAGAAAAGTGCTAGCGCGGTGACGACGATTGCCGTTGTTGATGAGCCACTCGCGCCCTCGCGCGAATCCTTAGTGGCGACTGTGGAACCCATGGAATCCTCCTTCAATACGTGTGACTCACTTAGAGTAGACTGCCAACGTATAGAAATAGAAAATTTTGGAACGTGGCGTCCCACACAGTGAAATTATGCGTCCGCTAATCGACGAATGGCCGCAAGCGGAATACCCACCCAATCAGGACGGTTGTTCGCCTCATACGCCACCTCGTAGGCCGCCTTGTCCGCTATGTACGCAGCGAGGATCGGGTCACGCTCCACCCCGTAGCCGGCGAGCAGGTCGCGCACGTACCCCTGCTCCCAGTCGTCGTCCCGGCCCGCCACGGCTGCGGCGTATCCGAAGGAGCGGACCATCCCGGCGACGTCGCGAAGCGTGTGGTCCGGGCGGCGGCGCTCGACAAGTGGGCGGGTCGGCTCACCCTCGAAATCGATGAGGAACCAGCGCTGCGGCGTCTTCAGGGTCTGACCCAAGTGGAGGTCGCCGTGGATGCGCTGGATCTCGACCTCGCCGTGGGGGATCTGTGCGTAGAGCTCGCGCAAGCTGGGCTCGACCTCGTGCAAGACCGGGGTGCCGGCCACGAGATGGTCGAGGTGCTCATTGAGTGTGCGCGCCAGCTCGGCGCCGGGGACGGTCTCGGTGCCGAACGCCTCCGCGAGCGCCTCGTGGACGGTGCGGATCGCTTCACCCAGCTCACCCGGGTTCTCGATGCCAGCATCAGAGGTGGCCAGGTCGAAGCCGTCGACGCCGTCGCGGATGAGCTGCTGCTGCATCGCGATGGTCGCCGCGCCACGGGTGACGTGGCCGCGCACACCGGCCACGTTGGGGCAATCCGCGATGCCGGTAAGCAGCTCCACGTCCGGGTTGACGCCGTCTTCGAGGCGGCGAAACACCTTGAGCACCCACTCGCCGTCGACCACCAGGGAGGTGTTGGACTGCTCCGCGCCCATCGGTTCGGCCGTCGCACCGGCGATGGTGCCGTGGACCGTGCCGAAGTGGGAGACGTTGTCCAGGTAGGCGCTCGCGCCGGCGGCGGTGTCTAGGGCGTCGGCGGAGGTGGCGTCGACAAGCACTTGGTAAGTGTCGGTGACGCCGCCGTGGCGGACGCTGAGAAGCTGCCACTTAAAGTCACCCGCGGGCGCGCTCGCGGTGACCTCGACCGCGTCGATCGGCTCCGCCTTCGCGCGGTAGAACCGCTGGCTGCGCAGGTCAATCATTTAGGACTCCGGGTACTGGGAGATGTCGAACCAGAAGAAGCCGTGCGGGGCAAGCGTGACCAGCCACGGCAGCTCACCGATGGCGGGGAACTCCACGCCGCCGGAGACCTCCCGGGGCACGATGCCGTTGTACGCCGACAGGTTCATCTCGACCGGCTGTGGGCGCGAGCTCATGTTGTGAATACACAGGACGCGCTCGCCCTCGTACTCGCGGATAAAGGCGAGCACCTGCGGGTTGCCGTGCTCGACCGGGATGTAGGACCCGCGCCCGAACGCCTTGTACTGCTTGCGGATGTGCACCCGCTCGCGCACCCAGTGCAGCAGCGAGTTGTCCTTTTTCATCTGCGACTCCACATTGACGATGTGGTAGCCGTACTGGTCGTTTCGGATTGGCGGCAGATACAAACGCTCCGGGTCCGCCTTGGAGAACCCGCCGTTGCTGTCGTTCGACCACTGCATCGGGGTGCGCACGCCGTCGCGGTCCGGCAACCAGATGTTGTCGCCCATCCCGATCTCGTCGCCGTAGTAGAGGAAGGGCGAGCCGGGCAGCGACAGGAGCAGCGCGTGCGCCAGCTCGAGGCGGTCGCGGTGCCCGCCCAGCAGCGGCGCTAGACGACGCCTAATGCCCACGTTGGCGCGCATCCGCGGATCGAACGCGTAGTTTTTGTACATGTAATCGCGTTCTTCTTCCGTGACCATCTCGAGGGTGAGCTCGTCATGGTTGCGCAGGAAGATGCCCCACTGTGCCGATTCCGGCTTCTCCGGGGTCTCGTTAAGAATGTCGATGATCGGCTGCGCGTTTTCCTGGTGCATCGCCATGAAGATGCGCGGCATGACGGGGAAGTGAAACGCCATCTGGCACTCGTCGCCCTCGCCTTCGCCGAAGTAGGCGACGACCTCATCTGGCATCTGGTTGGCCTCGGCGAGGAGGAAGCGGCTTGGGTATTCGTCGTCGAAAAGCGTGCGGACGCGTTTGATGAACTGGTGGGTCTCAGGCAGGTTCTCGCAGTTGGTGTTCTCGCGCTCGAACAGGTACGGGATCGCGTCGAGGCGGATGCCGTCCATGCCCAGGTCGAGCCAGAAGCGGATCACATCGAGGATCTCCTCCTGCACCACCGGGTTGTCGTAGTTCAGGTCCGGCTGGTGGGAGAAGAAGCGGTGCCAGAAGTACTGCTTGCGCACCGGGTCATAGGTCCAGTTGGAGTCCTCGGTGTCGATGAAGATGATCCGGGCTTGGTCATAGGTGCTCGGGTCGTCCGTCCAGACGTAGAAGTCGCCGTAGGGCCCGTCCGGGTTGGTGCGCGATTCCTGGAACCACGCGTGCTGGTCCGAGGTGTGGTTGATGGGGAAGTCCGTGATGATGCGGATTCCGCGGCGGTGGGCGGCATCGATGAGGTTGACGAAGTCCTCGACGGTGCCGAACTCGGGTAGCACCTTGCGGAAGTCCCGGATGTCGTAGCCGCCGTCTTTGAGCGGGGAATCGTAGAACGGGGGCAACCACAAGCAATCCACGCCCAACCACTGCAGGTAATCGAGCTTCTCCTCGAGACCTTTCAGCGTCCCCGAGCCCGTGCCATCAGGATCAAAGAAGGCCCGCACGAGCACTTCGTAGAACACCGCGTCCTTGTACCACTCAGGGTCGGGGCGCTGCCACGGTTCTTCGACGGGGGCCGGGAGCTTGAAATCAGTGGCCTGGGGCGTGTGGTCCATGCCCCCCGATGTTAACGGGAAACTTCCGCAACCGCCGTGGCGATGCGCTGGACCGCTTCGTGCAGAATCTCCGGGCTCGTAGCAAAGTTCAGCCGCGCTTTGTGCTCGCCGCCGGGGCCGAAGTCCACGCCCTCGTTCAGCGCCACCTTGGCGTGTTCGCGCAGGTAGGTCGCGGGTTTCTCGGTGGTCAGCGCCGTTTCGGAGAAATCGAGGAACATCAGGTACGTCGCCGCTGGGACCTCGAATGTGATGCCGGGGATGAGCTTGGGCAGGTTCTCCACCAGCCAGTCGCGGTTGGCTTTGAGCTGCTCGACCTCTTCGTTGAGGAACTCTTCGCCCTCGCGGTAGCACGCTTCCGCGGCCACGATGCCCAGGGTGCCGGTGCCTTCCTTGGCCACGATCGACAGCGCGTTGTAGGTGGCGAGGTCTTCGTCGTTGCTGAAGATCATCTGGGCGCACTTCAGCCCGGCGACGTTCCACGCCTTCGAAGCGGCCGTGACCGTAATACACACGTCTGGGTTGTTTTGTGCTGCGCAGACGTGCTGGCCTTCGTAGACGAGCGGGGCGTGGATTTCGTCGACAAGCACGCGGCCGCCATGCTTGCGGGCGATGGCGCAGATCTGGTCGAGCTGCTCGCTGGTCAACACCCAGCCGCCCGGGTTGAACGGGTTGGTCAGAATGATCGAGCCAGCGCCGTTGGCGAAGGCCGCCTCGATTTCGTCAAGGTCGAGCCCGTTTGTGCTGCCGACGTTAACGCGCTTGCGCCCGGCGGTCTCCGCGACCGTGAGAAACGGCGGGTAGGCCGGCACGGGCACGATGACATCGCCCTCGGTGAAGTAGGCGATGGCCAAGTAGATGCCACGTACGACGTCGGGGACTGTCACAATCCTGGCCGGGTCGGGGCGCCAGCTGTAGTGCGCTTCGTGGAAGTCCGCCACTGCCTCGGCGAGTCCGTGTGAACCCGGGTTGGGGGTGTAGCCGAAGGATTCCTTGTCCACCGCGCGCTGGATCGCGTCCTTCACAGGTGTTGCGGTGGGGAAGTCGCTCTCTGCGACCCACAAGGGCAACACATCGTCCGGATATTGCGTCCATTTGCGGGTAGCGCGGGCTTTCAGGGTCTCGAGGTTGGGGAACTCCATGTGCTCCCACGCTACTACCGAAGGTCTACCTTGGGTTGGCATGTTGAATGAACCGTCGACCCTGCACCGTCCGAGGACCTGGTGAATCTGTACAGCCGCTGGGCCGATTCGCGCCACCGCGGCGAGCCGGGGCAGGTGGTCATCGAGGACGAGCGCGACCTCGGTGTGCTCACCCGCTGGGCGCAGGAAGGCACGCGCAACGGCACGCACCTGTGGATGCAGCTCAACCACCCTGGCAAGCAGTCCCCGCGCGCGGTCAACCCGCTGCCGGTCGCGCCGAGCGCCATCTCGCTGGGCGGCGACATGGAGCCCTTCTTCGCCACACCCCCGCAACTTGAGCACCGACGAGATCGCCGAGGTACAGGCCCGCTTCGTCCCCACGGCGGCCATCGGACTCACCGGAGGCTTCCGTTCCCGCGAGGACATGGAGGCCGCGCGTGCGGAGGGCATCGCGGACCTCGTCGGCGTGGCCCGGCTCCTAGCCATTGACCCTCAGTGGCCGCGCACGGTGTTGGTAGGCGGGCAGGGACGTCTGGACGTGCCGCGCATCTCCACCGGGATTGAGAAGGTGGACAAGGCCTACCAGTCCATCCTGGTGATCTCGTGGTACGAACAGCAGCTCAAGAGGGTCGCCCGCGGCAAGGAACCGAAGCGCGATGGTAAGGGCCTCGGCGCCCTACTCCGTACGATGCTGCTGTTCGAGCCGAGTGCACTCAAACCCCGCCGGGCGAAGCGGAGATAGACCCAGCTATCCGTGCCAGCGCGCCAGCCGGTCGTAGAGGATCCCGTCGGATTCGAGCTTCGCCGCCCGGTTGCCCTCGACGGTGCCGCCCATCATGTACTCCCACGAACGGCCCACGGACCTCTCGATGTCCTCGTTAAACAGGTGGCCGGCATCCTCGAACACGACGGCTTCGACGCCGGGGTTGGCGTCCGCCAGGGTGCGTGCCGCGACCTCGCTTTGCCACATGCGGTCCTGACCTCCGGCGAAGGCGAGACCGTTGCCGTCGAAGGCGGCAATGTCGATCTGCGCGTCCTGCTCGGCGGCCGCCGCGGCGGCTTCGTACGAGCTCCGGAAGGACATAGGCAAGCCGATGATCATCCGTCCGAGATCGCGCATCAAGTTGTCGTGGCTGACGCGCAGCGACGCGAAGGGCACCGGCTCCCCGTGCCAAGTGAAGCTGCTCGCGTCGCGGGAGAAGTCCAAGCCGGCGTAGGTGTAATGGGCAGGCGCGTAGAGCACGACGTTGTCGATTTCGGGGTAGCGGATTGCGAGATTGGCCGCCAGCTCCGCGCCCTTGGAGGAGCCGATCACCGTCAGCGGACCGGAGGCTTGCTCACGGTCGAGGCGGTCGAGCACTTCGGAGAAGAAATCGAGGGGCACCTCCGACAGAAGATCCTGTTGCCCGTCCTGCCCGAAGAAGTACAGCGCGAGGACGTTATAGCCCGCCTCCTGCAGTTCAAACGCTTGCCGCGGGTTTGCCGAGCCCTCGGACCCGCCGAAGACAACCACGGTGCCCGGCCGCGCGTCACCCCGGGCGGCAAGGCTGTAGCCGCGCAGGTAGTCGCCCTCAACGCGGCTGACCCCGGGCCGGGACAGCAGGGCCTCGGCGGAGGGCTCTGCCTGCGGAATGGCGTAGTACCGGTGCGTGAACAACCGCACGCCCACAACGACGAGGATCGCAACGAGGACAAACGCAACGACCGCTGCGAGTGCTTTCAACCACCAGCGCGACGTCTTCATGTGTCCAAGTCTAATCGTCCTCGTCGATGTCGTCTTCCTGGTCGTCTCCATCTACCTTGAACCCGAACTCCTTCAGCCGTGCCCGATCGGATGCGCTCGAAGACGCCGTCAGCTGCAACAGCTCGGAGTAGATTCCGCCGGAGGCGGCGAGCTCAGCGGGCGAGCCGATCTCGTCGATCGCACCATTGCGCAGGGTAATGATGGTGTCGACCCCGGCGATCGTCGATAAGCGGTGGGCGATCATGAGCGTTGTACGGTTCTTCATCAGCTCGTCGAGGCCCGCCTGGACAGCGCGTTCGCTCTTCGTGTCCAGGGCCGAAGTCGCCTCGTCGAGGATGAGGATCGGCGCGTCCTTGAGCATCGCGCGGGCCACGGCGACGCGCTGCTTCTGGCCGCCGGACAGGCGCAGGCCGCGCTCGCCGATGATGGTGTCGTAGCCGTCTGTGAACGCGAGAATGAAATCATGCGCGTTGGCCCGCTTCGCCACCTCGACGACCTCCTCCAGGGTCGCATCCGGCTTGCCGTAGGCGATGTTTTCGAACACTGAACCCGAAAACAGCGCGGGTTCTTGGAACACGACGCCTGTCGACACCCGCAGTTCCTCCACACCGATCTCCGCGATGTCGCGGCCGCACACCGAAAGCTGGCCCTGCTCAATGGGGTAGAGGCCGAGCAGCAGGTTGACGATCGTCGACTTGCCGCCACCTGACTCACCGACGAGCGCGATCTTCTCACCCTCGCGGGCGGTGAACGTCACGTCGCGGATGACAGGCTCGCCCTCGTTGTAGGAAAACGTCACGTTCTTGAACGCGACGACGGGCTCGCGCACGGGCAGCGACTCATGGCGCTGCGGGGTGAGATCTGGAGCGCCCTCGGAGGTGGCCGCGGCCAGGATCTGCCGGTTGGCGGTCGGCTCCGATTCCTCGTCCATGACCTTGAAGTAGTCGCGCGATCCGGCGACGGCGCGCTGGGCGGCATCGACGATCCAGCTCATCATGAATACGGGTTGGCGGACCATGGTGACCATCTGCAGGAGCATGACCATCTCGCCGATGGTGAAGTTTCCGTTGAGGGTGCGCACAAACAGGATGAGATAGATGCCCAAAAACGCCAGGGTCATAGCGATGCCGCGCAGGCAGTCCATGGAGTGCCACCACCGCGACTGCGGGCGGGTCAGCCGCACGGTCTCGTCGTAGTGGTGGGAGAACTTGGCTAGCTCGCGAACCTCGGCGACGAAGGACTTGGTCACCTTGACCTGTCCGACGACCTCGGCGAAGCGCCCGTTGCCCTCGTCGATGTTGGAGTTCTTCTCCGCCTCGAAGACCTGCCAGCGCTTTGACGTCAGAGCGGTGAGCCAGGTGTAGAGCGGGAAGAGCAGCGCGAGCAGAACCGTCAGCGGCCAGTAGTAGAAGGCCGTGATGGCCAAAATGGCCGCGACCTGGAGCAGCATCGGCAGGAAATTGTTGCTGAAGGACTGGATGAACGTGGTGACGTTCGCGATCGAGCGATCGAGGCGCGCGATGATCGTGCCGGTGACTTGATTGTCGAAGTAGCGCTGCGGCAGGGAGAGGAGCTTGGCAAAGTAGCGCGTCGACATGATCCGGCGCATCCGGGCGACCATGATGTCGCCGAGGTAGCCAGCGACGTTGCGCAGCAGTGCCGCGGAGGCCTCCGCGGCGAAGAGCGCGATGGCGAGCCAGACGATCGTGCGGGTGGGCGCTGGGGCGTCGCTGCCGAGCGTGTCGACGATGAGGTCGGTCGCCTCCCGGATGATGAACGGAGTGGCTAACCCGAGCGCCGCAACGACGGTCGAAATAGCGACAACCGCGAGGTAGAACGGCCATAGTGCCGAAGCGCTGCGCAGGACGCGCATCAGATGCTGCATACCGCCTGATGCTACTTGGGGCGTGGCGCGAGTTGTACAGTAGAGCCACAATGCAGCGCAGCCGCGCGCGAATAAACGCCACCGCGACAGTATTTGGGAGTGCCATTAATGAGTTCACGTTCTGCACAAGCCGCCGCCGCGGTGCTCGCCCTCGTGCTTGCCTTGGCAGCGTGCGTGTCTGAGGATTCCGATGCCACGGGCCAGGCGGCCACGGACATCGAGGTCTCCACTCCGACGCCAGTGCCGGAAGAAGAGTTCGCGGTCAACGACGTCAGCGACATGCAAACCAGCGAGATTACCGGTCAGAAGGTCAAGGACCCCGGCATGGACGTGTCCTACGTGTGGCAAGGAACGACGCCGGCGCCTAACGGTGGGACCGTTGTCGTGGTGGCAGTGACGAATGACTCAGACGTACCGATGCCTGCTGACGCTCTCGGTCAGCCGAGCTTGAGGTACACCTCGGGCGGCAACAACCGGCAGACAGCTGCCCCGCTTGGCGGCGAGCAGGCAGGTGTAACGCAGGTTGGGCTGGATCTGCCCCTGGGCGTGGGTGCGACCGTGAACCTGAAGTACCCCTTCGACGTGTCGACGTCGAACCTGTGGGACGCGCAGTTCACCATCGGCAACGTCACCTTCGAGGGGAACCTGAACAACTAGTGGAGCGCGAAGAAGTAGTCCTGTTAAACAGCGCCGCCGAGCCCATCGGCACCGCATTCAAGGACGAGGTGCACACCACAGAGACCCCGCTTCACCTGGCGTTTTCCTGCTGGCTGCTCAGCGCGGACGGGCAGCTGCTCATGACGCGGCGCGCCTTGGACAAAACGACGTGGCCGGGAGCGTGGACCAACTCGTTTTGCGGGCACCCGGGCCCCAGCGAGGGACTCGAGGCGGCGCTGTACCGCCGCGCCGCCCAGGAAATCGGACTCGACCCGGAGCTGATCGCCTCGCTCGAGTGCGCGGTCCCGGACTTTCGCTACCGCACCGTAGACACCAGCGGCATCGTAGAGAACGAGGTCTGCCCCGTCTTCGTTGCGCGCCTATCCGTCAGCGCCGCAGACGCCGTCCTTGCCCCGAGCCCAGCCGAAGTAGATACATGGGAGTGGACCGACCCGGCGCGCCTCGCGGCCGCCGCGCAGGCCGCGCCCTACGCGTTCTCGCCGTGGCTCGTGCTCGAGCTCGACCACGCAAGCCTGCGCACCGCGCTGGGGCTGTAGTTAGGCGCCGAACGCCTCGCGCACGTATCCCAGCGGATCCTTCACGATCTCGCAGCCGGTCCCGTCGGCCGCGATGCGCGCCACCGAGCGGTCATCATTGCGGTACTCAGGCCACGTGGGCAATCGGCCGTGGCAGAAATCCACCACCCAGGCGTTGAGCGCCGTGCCCTCTGTGAACAGGTGCACAAGGTCGTCGCAGTGGTGAACAGGACTGGAAGAGGAGGCGGAGGCGAACTCGGCCTGCCAGACGCGCCCCGGCGCACCCTCGGCCACCTGATCCACCCAGCGGCGGATTAGGCTGTCGCCGATCAACTGCCCGGCGAGATGGCCCGGGGCCACGCGGCGCGCGGCCTTCAGGTACGCGCTGGCGCGCTGCCTCTTCAGCCCCATGGCCGCGCCCACCGTGCGCACGAACGCGGCGCCGAGCCCGATGGAGTCGATACGACTGCCGGAGCGATGCATCTCCTCGCGGGTGGAGGTGACAACCAGGTCCACCTCGGCGAGCTCGGCGGCGTCGAGCGGGCCCGGGCCGAGTGCCATGTCGGTGAAGTAGGCCGTGCGCAACCGCCGGTAGGCGCGCTCGACCCGGGTGGCAGCCGCATTGTTAAGCGCCGCGCGGGTCAGCGGCTTGCCCAGTGCCGCGCGCAAAACAGTGCGGCGCCTCGACGACGTCACCCGCGGAAACGCCGGCGACATCACCAGAGCACGCCGGAAGCCGCCGCGGAAGTGATCGCGCCGGGCAAGCCACAGCACGAGCGCGGCGCCGGCGGATTGACCCACCAGGGTGACGTTGGTGGGGTCGCCCCCGAAAGACTCAATGTTGCGCTGCACCCACTCGAGCGCCAGCTGGCAGTCGTGGGCAGCACGGAAGTGCGATGCGACGTCGTCGGGAAACTGCAGCAGGCCGGCCAGGCGCAGGCGGTAACCGATGCGCACCTGGATCACGCCCTGGCGCGCGAAGCCCTCCGCGCCGGTTGTGCTATCAGCGTGGCTGCCTTCCTCGAAGCGACCCCCGTGGATAAACACCATCACGGGCAGATCCGCGCCGGGCCGGGCGTGCGCCGGGGTGGTGATGGACAGGGCTGTGGAGTCGGGGCGGGGGAGGGTGGCGTCGATAAGCGAGGCTGCGGGTGCGGGCACGGCGTCGTTAAACAGCGCCGAGATACGCGAGTAGGGGATGGAGTGGAAGCTGCGCGTGGTCTCGGTCGCGCACCCGACGACCGTGCCTGCGGGGCAGGTGACCTCGGTGGTTTCCGGGTGGTTCATACCCGGAAACCCTAGTCGGCGGCGGGCCCGCTCGGTGCGGGGTACGCGTCGTACTATAGGCAACCATGAGTGCCAACCCCCTGCTGACGCCGTCGACAAAGCCGTACAACCTGCCGGATTTCGCGGCGATCCAGCTCGAACACGTCGCGCCCGCCCTCGAGCGCGCGCTGGACAACCACGCCGCGGAGATCACGCGCATCCTCTCGGAGGACACCCCGACGTGGGAGAACACGGTGGAGGCCCTGGAGCGCTCCGGGGCCGACCTGGATCGGGTGACCGCGTGGTTCTTCAACCTCAAGGGCACCGACTCCACACCCGAGTTCGACGAGGTCGCCGACGCAATCGTGCCGAAGTTGTCGGCGCACATGGACTCGATCTACCAGAACGCCGAGCTGTACCGCCGCCTGCGCGCGGTCGAGGTGCCCGGCGACGAGGAGTCCGCGCGGCTACATGAGCTGTTGCTGCGCCGCTTCGTCCGTCGCGGTGCGGAGCTCGATGCCGCCGGAAAGGCGCGCCTGCAAGAGATCAACCGGCGGCTCAGCGAGATCAGCGAGCAGTTCGGCCGCAACCTGCAGGCCGACACCCGCGCGCTCGCGGTCCGCTTCGACCGCGCCGAGCTCGAGGGACTCAGCGACGAGCAGATCGAGGCCTACGCCAGCGGCGACGCATACGAGGTCCCCATCGAGCTGCCCACAACCCAGGCGCTGCAAGCTCAGCTCGCCCGCCCGCCCGCGCGCCGCGCGCTTTTCGACGCCTCCCGCGCCCGCGGCCGCACCTCCAACCCCGCCCTCGTCGTCGAAGCTGCGCGCCTGCGCCTGGAGGCTGCGCAGCTGCTCGGTTTCGACACTCACGCCGACTTCGTCATTTCAGAGGAGACCGCCGGCACCGCAGCGGCCGCCCGCCAGCTCATCCTTGATCTGGCCCCGGCGGCCGCGGCGAACGCGGAAGCCGAGCGCAAGCTCGCCGGGGAACTGGCCGGCGGCGAGGTCGACGGCGCGGACTGGCCCTGGTGGGAGGCGAAGCTGCGCGAGGAGGAGCTGAAGTTCAACGAGTCCGAGCTGCGCCAGTACTTCCCGCTGAACCAGGTGCTGCGCGACGGCGTCTTCCACGCAGCCAACCTGCTCTACGGCATCACGGTGACCAAGCGCGACGACCTCGCCGGCTACCGCGACGACGTCGACGTGTGGGAGGTCGCCGAGGCCGACGGCACGGGCATCGGGCTGCTTTTGACCGACTACGCGGCGCACCCCTCCAAGCGAGGCGGGGCGTGGATGAGTTCGTTCGTCGATCAGGCGCACCTGACCGGCACCCAGCCCGTCGTGGTCAACGTGTTGTCTATCAGCTCGCCCCTGTTGACGATCGACGAGGTGACCACGCTGTTCCACGAGTTCGGCCACGCGCTGCACGGTTTGTTCTCCGATGTGCGCTACCCGACGCTGTCCGGCACCAACGTGCCGCGCGACTGGGTGGAGTTCCCCTCCCAGATCAACGAGAACTACGCGTTCGCGCCCGAGATCGTGCGCAACTACGCCCGCCACGTTGAGACCGGCGAGGTCATCCCCGACGAGTTGCTCGCCGCCGTGCGCGCCTCGCGCACCTTCGGGCAGGGCTTTACGACGACCGAATACCTCGCCGCCTGCGCCATCGACCTGGCATGGCACAGCGTCACCGACCCGGCGCAGCTGCCCGAGCCGACCGCCGAGGGCATCGCCGCTTTCGAGCGCGCCGCCTTGGAGGAGTACGGCCTCGCCGTCGACGAGCTGGAGCCGCGCTACCGCTCCACCTGGTTCAACCACATCTTCGCCGGCGGCTACTCCGCCGGGTACTACTCCTACCTGTGGGCCGAGGCTCTTGACGCCGACGGCTACGCGCTGATCGAGGAAAAAGGCATCACCCGCGCCACGGGTGCCTCGTTCCGCGACGCCATCTTGAGCAGGGGAGCAGCGAGCGACTACGCGGAGGCCTACCGCGCCTTCCGAGGCCGCGACAAAGACACCCGCCCGCTGCTGGTGCGCCGCGGCCTGGCCGGGAGCGGCGCCTAGATGCTGCTTGCTCTCAGCCCGTGGATCCAGCTGCCGATCGTCCTGGCCGTCGTGCTGCCGCTGGCGGGTGTGGCCGGCCTGCTGCTGCTGCGCGTCATCGACGCCGCCGCGCGGGTGTTCCGGCGCCGCGAGCGCGAGTAGAGCTCGGGTAGACTGCGCAACCATGGCCAACCCCGAAGAGCTCCGCAGGCAAGACCAGCAGCTGCCGAAGTCGCGCCGCAAGTACCCGCAGTCGCGCGTCACTCAGGCCCTGTTCGCCATGCTCGCCCTGGTCATCGTGGCCGGGCTGGCCAGCATGCTCTAGCTCTAGCCGCTTCGTCAGTTCCTGCGCGAGGCGCGCGCGACCCGCACGAACAAGTCGTTGCCGGGCAGGTCGTCGATTGTGACGGCGGTGCCGGTGGCGTCGGTAAGCGGGATGCACCAGTTGGAGTATTGCTCCGAGTTGGTTCCCGGCTGGTTTTGGATGCGGGTGTCGCCCACCATGTCGACGAGGTTGACGCAGGTCAGCGCTGACGGGGTGCCGGCGATGAAGCGATTGAGGCCCACTAGCAGGTCGGCGACCTGGTCCGCGGTGAACTCCACCGGCTCGTCGGCATCCATGACCATCGCGCGCGCGAAGTCGGTGTCCGCGAGCGAGGTGCCGTCGAAGGCACCAGACGCCCGTGCCATGTCCAGCACGGCTGCGTGCCAGGCGGCGTCGGCGGCGTTGAGCTGCTCGAGGCTTTCCTCGACCAGGCCGAGCTCGACGCGCAGCGCATTGTGCGCGCCGTTGAGGTAGCCGGCGGTTGGCGGAAGATCGTGGGTGCCCACCGAGGACAGCGCCAGGTGGCGGTACTGGTTCTGTGGCAGCGGGGTGCCTCCCGGGGGAGTGGACTCGAACCACACCACGCTGGTGCCCAGCATGCCCTTGTCGCGCAGCACGTCCTGAACCCACGGCTCGAAGGTGCCCATGTCCTCGCCCACGACCACGGCGCCGGCGCGCTCTGCCTCGAGCGCGAGGATGCCCACCATCGCCTCGTGGTCGTAGGTCATGTATGCGCCCTCGGCGGGGCGGCCCATGCGCGGGATCCAGAACAGGCGGAACAGCCCGAGGATGTGGTCGACGCGGATACCGCCGGAGTGGCGCAGTACGGTGCGCAGCAGGTCGCGCCACGCCGCGTAGCCCGACTCGGCCAGCGCCTGCGGGTTCCACGGCGGCTGCGACCAGTCCTGGCCCTGCTGGGAAAACTGGTCCGGCGGGGCGCCGACGGAGGCGCCTGCCACCAAAACATCGCTCAGGGTGTGCGCGTCGGCGCCGCCGGGGTGCACGCCCACGGCGAGGTCGGTGACGATGCCGATGCGCATGCCTGCTGCCTCGGCGCGCTCCTGGGCGGTGCGGCGCTGCTCGTCGGCGACGAACTGCAGCCACATGTAGAAGCGGGCAAGCTCCGCGGTGTCGTCTTCGCCGGGGGTGGTCACATGGTGGGCCCCGGCCTCGGTGTCTGCGCCCGACTCGGCCCGGGCAGCTTCTTCGGCGCACCACTCGCCGAACTCGCGCAGGCCCTCGCCTTCGTCCGCGAGGAAGGCCTCGAAGTCGCCGCGGCGGTCGGCGTCGTCCTCCGCGAGGTAGAACAGTTCGCGCAGCACGTCGAGTTTGACCTGATAGATCGGGTTGCGCTCGATGGGCTCGGCGCTGCGGTTGGTCGCCTTCAGCGGGGCGGTGAGCTCGGCGACCTCGGCCGCGGTGGGGCGGTCGAGCCGCGCGAACTCGGGCACGGCCTCGACGGCGATGTAGATGGGGTTGACGAAGCGCCTGGTGGTGGGCAGGTAGGGCGAATCCTCGATCGGCGGGACGGGCTGGGCCGCATGCACCGGGTTGATCAGCAGGTAGTCCGCGCCCTCGGCGGCGACGACCTCGGCGAGGCGGGCCAGATCAGCAAAGTCGCCGATGCCCCAGGAGTCGTCCGAGCGCACGGAGTACAGCTGCGCCATGACGCCGAAGGCGGGCTCGGCGGTGTAGCGCTGGTTCGTGCGCAGGGTCTCGGGCACGACGATCAGCGCACACGAGGCCTTAAAATTGTCGGACTCGAGGTGGAGGGTGTGCCATCCGGTGGGTAGGTCGCCGGGCACGTGGAAGGTGGCCTCGCCCCAGGTCACGCCGTCGACGGCGACGGGCTCGGCCCAGTTTTCGTCCTGGTAGGCGTCGCGAGGCGTGCCGTCCTCGAGCTCGATCCACACGTGAGCCGGGTGGCCGTCGTGGACGTGGACGTTGAAGTGCTTCTCGGCACCCGCGGTGGCGACCACGCACGGCGGCAGGGCTGCGGTGGCCCAGTGCTGGCGGCGCTCGTCGATGAAGAAGCGCAGCTCCTCGTCGCTGGGGTTCTCGCTCAGCGGCAGGCCGAGTGCCTTCAGCAGCGCAATAAAGGAAGTGTGCGGTGGTTCGGTGAGCACCCCGTTCGAGGCCCGGTAGTTCAGGCCGAATCCGTATGAGGTGGCCAGGGTCCGAAGGAGTTCCGCGTTCGTCACAACACGCCATTGTGCCAAAAATGCCCACCGGCGGCGCAGCGGGCGCAGCAAGCCATGCGGCGGCGGCCGCAGCACGGGTAGCCTGCAGCACATGACTAGCGCAACTTACACCACTCCGGCGCGATTTGAGATCGAGCCGGGCACGACCTGCATCTCCGAATTGGTCGACCTATGCACCACCCACCCCGACCTCGTGCTGTTCTCGCGGCCGGAGAACTACTACTGGGTCGACGTCACCGCCGGCGAGTTCCTCCGCGAGGTTCACGCCCTGGCCCGCGGGCTCGTGGCCAGCGGTGTGAAGGTGGGCGATCGCGTCGTGCTGCTGAGCAACACCCGCTACGAGTGGCAGCTCGCCGACTTCGCCATTTGGGCGGCGGGTGCCGTCACCGTGCCGATTTACCCGTCGAGTTCGCCGCACCAGATCCAGTGGATCCTCGAGGACACCGGCGCCGAGATCGCCATCGTGGAATCGGCGGACAACGCCCGCGACATGGCGACCTTCCAGGTGCAGCCCGACGGCACGCCGCGCCTGGCGGGCTCGAGCTCCAAGCTGCACACGATCGTCGAAATTACCGCCGGGGGCCTGGACCAGCTGGTCGAGGCAGGCGCGGATGTCGCCCGCGAGCTTATCGACGCCCGCATTACCGCACTTACCCACGACGACCTCGCCTCGATCGTCTACACCTCCGGCACCACCGGCCGGCCGAAGGGCGTGGAGCTGACCCACGGCAACTGGATCCACCAGACCACCGCGTTAGTGGCCAACCCGATCGGTGAGGTGGCCAGCCCCGGCAACCGCGTGGTGACGTTCTTGCCGCTGGCGCACGTGCTCCAGCGCGCCGTCGCGACCGCGTTGACCATCCACGGTGCGACGCAGACCCACTGGTCCGACACCTCCTCGATCGCGGTGGAGCTGCAGCGTGTCCGTCCGACCATGGTCCTGGGCGTGCCGCGCGTGTTCGAGAAGGTGCGCAACGCCGCGTACAACAAGGCGGCGGACGGGTCGGGCGCTGGCAAGCGCATCTTCCTGGCAGCCGAGAAGGCCGCGATTGCTTACTCGCGCGCCCTCGACACCCCGGAGGGGCCCTCGTTCGCGCTCAAGGCCGCGCACCGCGTCTTCGACCGGTTGGTCTACAGCAAGATCAAATCCGGCATCGGCGGCGATGTTGCCTACGGCATCACCGGCGGCTCGGCGATGAGCCCGGAGATCAGCCACTTCTTCCGCGGCATGGGCATTCCCATCTACGAGGGCTACGGGCTGACCGAGACGACCGCCGCGGCGTGCGTGAACAACAGCGTCGAGCAGCGCATCGGCACTGTTGGCCGCCCCGTCGAGGGCTACGAGGTGCGCCTCAGCGCCGACGGTGAAATCGAGTTCCGCGGCCCCGGCGTGTTCCGCTCCTATTGGGGCAACGAGGACGCCACCGCCGAGGCGAAGGCCGACGGCTGGTTCAACACCGGCGACCTCGGCGAGATCGACGCGGACGGGTACGTGCGCATCACCGGGCGCAAGAAGGACCTCATTGTCACCGCGGGCGGCAAGAATGTCTCCCCGGGCCCGCTCGAGGAGATCATCCGCCAGGACCCGTTGATCTCTAACGCGCTCGTCGTCGGCGACGGCAAACCCTTCGTCGGCCTGCTGGTCACCCTTGACGCCGACGAGGTGCGGCGCTGGAAGGCGCGCCACAACATCCCGGAGTCCGCCACAATCAAGGAGCTGGTGACCTCGCCGCTGCTGCAGGCTGAGGTTCAGGACGCGGTGAACGTGGCGAACGCGACGGTGAGCCACGCCGAGGCGATCAAGAAGTTCCGCATTCTAGATCGCGACCTCAGCGAGCAGGACGACGAGATGACCCCGACTCTCAAGGTCAAGCGCAATGTTGTTTTCCGCCGCTTCGCTGAGGACATTGACGCGCTCTATCGTCGTTAAGCGATCACTGGGACCATCGCCGTGGCCATCACGGCGCGCCGCCGCCGATTGCGGCCCAGTGTGGCCTAACATCCTTTCCAGTTTCCCGGACGAATTGCCAGGCTCCGGACAGAGTGTGTGAAAAGGGGGTGTGCCGTGCGCAAAACCGCAGCGATGTTGCGCCACCGAGAGTTGACGCAGGAGATCTACAACATCGGTGACGAGGTTGCGGAGTACACGGAGCACATCGCCGAAGCGATCGCCGACTACGACGGCGAGCTCACCGATGATTGCCTGGCCGAGTTCTCCGAGATCGTCGACGACGCCCGCCAGGACGCCCGCCGCGTCGTCGGCGAGCTCATCGGGTTGCGCCAGGCCCTGACCACCGGCATGCGCGCCGGGGTCCTGTCCGCCTCCGCCAGCCCGGAGGAGCGCGTGCCGGAGCCCGATGTCCTCGACGCCGCCAGCCTCGAGGACATTTACCCGCTGCAGGCGCCGTTTTCGGTGCGCACCATGCACGACGCACTGACCGGGCGCACCGACCTGGCCGTGCAGCACCTCACCGAGATCGTCGAGTTCACCCTCGAGCAGACCGACCTAGTCGCCCGCGAGCTGGGCGCGGTGTCGCTGCCGCACCTCTACGCCCGCGTCGGCGAGCTTGTGGAGGCCGCGGTGGAGGGCTGGATCGAGACCGTCTGCGTCGACCACCCCGCATTCACCCGCACGATGCGTGGGTCGAACCCGCCGGCGTTTCTGGTCGAGCGCGCCCGCATCGACGCGATCGTGGCCAAGGTAGCCGCGAAGCGTTCGCGCCGCGGAGCTTAGGGTTCGCGCTGCGGCAACGCCTACTATTGAGTGCCATGTCTGACACTTTCGGCGTGTACGTGCACGTCCCGTTCTGCGCCTCGCGCTGCGGGTACTGCGACTTCAACACCTACACGCCCGCGGAGACGACGTCGTCATATGAGGCGTACTTGAGCTCGCTGGCGCGCGAGCTCGAGCTGGCGGCCGCGGCGAGCGGGGCCAGCCCCGCCGACACCGTCTTTGTCGGTGGAGGCACGCCCTCACTACTCGGTGCCGAGGGCCTGGGCCGGGTACTCGAGATGGTGCGCGCCACCTTCGGCCTGCGCCCCGGCGCCGAGGTCACCACGGAATCCAACCCCGAGAGCACGAGCCCGCAGTACTTCGCCGGGCTTCTCGACGCCGGGTTTAACCGCGTCTCCCTCGGCATGCAATCCGCCTCGACCCCGGTGCTGCGCGTCCTGGACCGCCGCCACACCCCGGGCCGCGCCGTCGCCGCCGCCCGCGAGGCCCGGGCGGCCGGGTTCGACCACGTCAACCTCGACATGATTTACGGCACGCCCACCGAGAATGACGACGACGTCCGCGCGACCCTCGACGCGGTGCTCAGCGCGGGCGTGGACCACGTCTCCGCCTACTCGCTCATCGTGGAGGACGGAACGGCGATGGCCCGCAAGATCCGCCGCGGGGAGCTGCCCGCCCCGGAGGAGGACGTCTACGCCGATCGCTACGAGCTGATCGCGAACACCCTCGACGAGGCAGGTTTCGGCTGGTACGAGGTGTCCAACTGGGCCGCGCCGGGTGGGCAGTGCCGCCACAACCTGCTCTACTGGCGCGGTGGGCAGTGGTGGGGTGCCGGCCCGGGAGCGCACGGCGACGTTGGCGGGCAGCGGCTGGTCAACGTCAAGCGCCCGGAGCGCTACAACGAGATGCTCGGCGCCGGCGAGCTGCCGATCGCGGAGCGCGAGGACATCAGTGCCGAGGCGCGCCACTTCGAGCGCATCATGCTGGGGCTGAGGCTTCGCGAGGGGGTGCCGCGCTCGTGGATCGGGGAGGCGGCTCGGGGGGTCGTCGATAAGCATGCGGCCGCGGGGCTATTGGCAGTCGGGGAGCGGGTGGCGGTGACTGACCGCGGCCGGTTGCTGGCGGACGGCATCATCACCGACATCCTCGCCGCCGAGTAGCGCTGGGTAGGATTGCAGCCAGTTGTAGGCAGGTCCAGCACACGGACGCCACAAAGTTTCGGAAGGAGGCGCACCATGAGCGCGGCCGATGAGCGCAGGCAAGCGGTGTTGCGGGCGATCGTGGCCGACTACATCGCGATGCAGGAGCCGGTGGGGTCGAAGGCACTGGTGGAGCGCCACGCGATCCCGGTGAGTTCGGCGACGATCCGCAACGACATGGCCGTGCTCGAGCGCGAGGGCTACATCGCCCAGCCGCACTCCAGCTCGGGGCGCGTCCCGACGGAGCTGGGCTACCGGGCCTTCGTGGACGCGCTTCACGACGTCAAGCCGCTCTCCTCGCGCGAGCGCCACGCCATCCTCGACTTCCTCGAAAACGGCGTCGACCTCGAAGATGTCCTGCGCCGCTCCGTGCAGCTGCTAGCCAAGGTCACCAACCAAGCTGCGGTGGTGCAGCTGCCCACACTCGACGTCACCCGCGTCAAGCATTGCGAGGTTGTCGCTCTTTCTCCCTCGCGGCTGCTGCTCGTGCTCATCACGGACTCCGGGCGCGTGGACCAGCGCAACGTGGAGCTCGCCGGCCCCATCAGCGCCGACGGCGTGGTGCAGCTGCGCGACACGCTGAACGCGGTGCTGGTGGGCAAGACCATGGCGGACGCGTCCTCGTCTTTGGCCAGCCTCGCGGCCAAGGTGCGCGCCGACAACGCCGCGCCCGAGATCGTTGCGGCCGTCGAGCACGCCACCGCGGTGCTCATCGACACGCTCGTGGAGACCCCCTCGGACCGGCTCATCATCGCGGGCGCGGCCAACCTGAGCCACGGTGTCGGCGACCTGCACAGTGTGATCGGCGCGCTCGAAGAGCAGGTGGTCGTGCTCAAACTGCTGGCCAGCGCCCAGGAACTCGAGCAGGTCTCGGTGCGCATCGGGCGCGAGAACGAGGAGGAGGAGTTTTCTTCAGCCTCGATTGTTACAACAGCGTACGGCTCCGGCGGCGCGGCGCTCGGCGGTCTGGGTGTGGTCGGTCCGACCCACATGGACTACCCCGGTACCATTCAGAAGGTTGCCACGGTCGCCCGCTACATCAGTCGCGTGCTCCGGGGCGAATAACACTTGGCAGTTGTGATCAGTTGTGATCAGTTGTGAACATGCGTGAACAGTCATGAAAGGTACGGATTACTACATTGGCTCGTGACTACTACGGGATCCTCGGCGTCGACCGCGAGGCCACCGAGCAGGAGATCAAGAAGGCGTACCGCAAGCTCGCCCGGAAGTTCCACCCGGACGTGAACCCGTCCAGCGAGGCGGCGGAGAAGTTCGCTGAGATCTCGCTGGCGCAGGAGGTGCTGCTCGACCCGGCGAAGCGCCGCATCGTCGACCGCGGTGGCGACCCAATGGAGCACGGCGGCATGGGTGGCGCCGGCGGGCCGGGTGGCTTCGGCGGCTTCGGTGACTTCTTCGAGGCTTTCTTCGGCGGCACCGGCGGGGGCGGGCGGGGCCCGCGCTCGCGCGTGCAGCCGGGCAACGACGCATTGCTGCGCACCGCCGTGACGCTGGAAGAGGCGTTCAGCGGTGTGAAGAAGGAAGTCACCGTCGATACCGCCGTGCTGTGCGACGTCTGTCAGGGCACCGGTTCGGAATCGAAGTCGAAGCCCGTCACCTGCGACCACTGCCAGGGGTCGGGCTCGGTCCAGGAGGTGCAGCAGTCCATCCTGGGCAACGTCATGACCAGCCGCGACTGCCCGAAGTGCCACGGTTTCGGCGAGATCATCCAGGACCCGTGCCGCCAGTGCGCCGGCGACGGCCGCGTGCGCGCGCGCCGCGACCTGACGGTGAGCATTCCTGCCGGCATCGCCTCGGGCATGCGCATCCGCATGGCGGGCCAGGGTGAGGTCGGCCACGGCGGCGGGCCCGCCGGTGACCTGTATGTGGAGGTCCAGACCCTGCCGCACCGCGTGTTCGTGCGCGACGGAAACGACCTGCACCTGCGCTTGGCGGTGCCGATGTACGACGCCGCGCTGGGCACCACCATCAACGTGGACAACCTCGCCGGCGGCGTGACCACCATCGAGGTCCCGGCCGGAACCCAGCCGAACGAGCAGATCGTGCTCGCCGGCGAGGGCATGCCGCGCCTGCGTGCCGAGGGCGCCGGCGACATGGTCGCCCACGTGCAGGTGGCGGTGCCGACGGAGCTCGGCCGCGCCGACCGCGAGCTCCTCGAGCAGCTGCGCGAGGCCCACGCCGGCACGCCCGAGGTGGCGACGGAGTCCACGGGCCGCGACGACGGGTTCTTCTCCCGCGTGCGTGACAGGTTTCGTCGATAAGCGAAGTGATAAGCAACCATGAGCCTGCCGTATTTCCTGTGTTCTGACCCAACCTCGGGCCGCCTCGACGGGCCGGAGGGCCGCCACGCGGTGACGGTCAAGCGCATCGCGCCGGGCGAGCGCGTCATGCTTACCGACGGCTCCGGCACCGCCGCCGAGGTCGAGGTCACCGCCGTCCACGGCAAGGACACCCTGGTCGGCGACGTGGTCGCGGTGACCACGGTGCCCCAGCCCACGCCGCGCGTGACCATCGTCCAGGCGATCCCGAAGTCGGAGCGCGCCGAGCTGGCCGTCGACTTGGCCGTGCAGGGCGGCGCCGACGAGATCGTCCCGTGGATCTCGCACCGCACGGTGGCGCGCTGGCCGAAGGACAAACAGGCCAAGCAGGTGGAGAAGTGGCGCAACGCCGCGGTCTCGGCGGCGAAGCAGTCGCGCCGCGCCTGGGTGCCCACTGTGGCGGAGCCGGTGACCACGAACCAGTTGGCCGCGGCCCTGGCCGGCAAGCAGGTGCTCGTGTTGCACGAGTCGGCGCAGGTGACGCTGCGCGAGGTGGAATTCGCCGACGACATCGCGTTGGTTATCGGCCCGGAGGGCGGCATCGGCGACGATGAGCTCGCGGAGATCGGTGGCACGGCGGTGCGCCTCGGCCCCGAGGTGTTGCGGACGGCGTCGGCGGGGCTCGCGGCGCTGAGCGCCATCGGGGCGTTGACCGCCCGCTGGTAGGGTTGGGCCACATGGAAGAACTGCTGACCCGCAAGGTAGAGCTGGACCCTGCCTACGCTCAGTCCGTGCTCGGCGTCAACGACGACAACCTGCGTGTCATTAACCAGCAGCTGGCTGCAGGGGTGCACGCGCGTGGCACGACCGTGACCATCCGTGGCGCGGCGGTCGATGTCGCCTACGCTGCCCGCGTGCTCGACGAGCTGGAGTCGATGGCGCGGCGTGGGGTGCCGATCAACCCCGACACGGTTGTCCACGCCACCCGCATTATGGAGAACGAGGCGCCGGAGTCGGTCGCGGAGATGCTCGGCGCCGAGATCGTCGCGCGCCGCGGCAAGGTGATCCGCCCGAAGACGGCGGGCCAGCGCCGCTACGTCGACGCGATCGACGAGAACACGATCACCTTCGGCATCGGTCCGGCCGGTTCAGGAAAGACGTACCTCGCGGTGGCGAAGGCGGTCCAGGCGCTGCAGTCCAAAGAGGTCAAGCGCATTATTCTCACCCGCCCGGCCGTCGAGGCGGGGGAGAAGCTCGGCTTTCTGCCGGGCACGCTGAACGACAAGATCGACCCCTACCTGCGCCCGCTCTACGACGCGTTGCGCGACATGCTCGACCCCGAGATGATTCCGAAGCTCATGGACGCCGGCATCATCGAGGTCGCGCCGCTGGCGTACATGCGTGGGCGCACGCTTAACGACGCCTTCGTGATCCTCGACGAGGCCCAGAACACCACCGGCAGCCAGATGAAGATGTTCCTGACCCGCTTGGGCTTCGGCTCGAAGATGGTGGTCACAGGCGATATCTCCCAGGTCGATCTGCCCAGCGGCACGGTGTCCGGCCTGCGCGTCGCGCGCCGCATCTTGGGCGAGATCGACGGGATCCACTTCGAGGAGCTGCGCGCCGAGGACGTCGTGCGCCACCACCTCATTTCGGCGATCGTCGCCGCCTACGACACACACGACGCGCAGAACGCGAAGCGCTACGAGCGCAAGCAGAAGCAGCGCGAGGAGGGCATCTACGAATGAGCATCGAGGTCCTGAACGAGTCCGGGGAGGCGGACGTCAACGAGGAAATGCTTGTCGACGTCTGCTCGTTCGCACTCACCGCCATGGATGTCCACCCCGACACCGAGGCCACCATCACGCTTGTCGACGAACCCACGATGTCCGACCTCCACGTCCGCTGGATGGACTTAGAGGGCCCGACCGATGTGATGAGCTTCCCCATGGACGAGCTCACCCCCGGCGGCGGGCGCCCCGACGCGTCCCCGCTGGGCGCCGCGGTGCTGGGCGACATCATCCTCTGCCCGGCCTATGACCGGAAGCAGGCGGAGATGGCCGGCCACGACTTGGGCCACGAGCTGGCACTGCTTACCGTGCACGGCGTGCTGCACCTGCTGGGCTACGACCACATCGCGCCCGAGGACGAGCGCGAGATGTTCGCCCTGCAGAACGAGATCCTCGCCGACTGGTACGACGACCTCTCCGCGCGCGGTGCCTCCTACCAGCCCAAGCCGGCGGGCGCGCACGCCTTCCCCTCGGCGGCGGACCGTGAGGAACTGGACCGAAAGATGAGGGAACAGCGCTAAGTGGAGCTGACCATTCCTTACGCCGCAGTCGCCCTCGTCGCGCTGCTGCTCTCCGGCCTGTTGGGTTCCATCGAGTCTGCCCTGCGCCCGATCTCGCGGGCGCGCGTGGAGACGATGGTCAAAGACGACGTCTCCGGGGCCAACGCCCTGTTGCGCGTTGTCGAGCACCGCGCCAGCCACATCAATGTGCTGGTCATGCTGGTGACCATCCTGGACGTGACCGCAGCGGTGTTCGCCTCGATGTTCTTCACCGACCTGATCTCGTCCGAGGTCTGGGGGATCACGGCCGCGATCCTCGGCGTGACGGCGGCGCAGTTCAGCGTGATCGGTGTGTTCGCCCGCACGGCGGGGCGGCGCAACCCGTACACGATCTCGCTGCGGGCGGCGCAGTGGCTGGTGCTGTTCAACACAATCTTCGGCCCGGTCGCCCGCGTGCTGATCTGGGTGGGCAACATCTTCCACCCGGGCCGCGACTTCCGCGACGGGCCGTACTCCACCGAAGTGGAGTTGCGCGAGATGGTCGACATCGCCCAGGAACAGGGCGTGGTGGAGACGACCGAGCACCGCATGATCCAGAACATCTTCGACCTGGCCGAGACGTACTCGCGCCAGGTGATGGTGCCGCGGCCCGAGATGATCTGGATCGAGGCGGAGAAGATCGCGAGCCAGACTATCCGGCTTATGGTGCGTTCGGGGCACTCCCGCGTGCCCGTGATCGGGGAAAACGTCGACGATGTCATCGGCATCGTGTACCTGAAGGACATGTTCGATGAATCCGGGGACCTGATCGACCCGGCGACCCGCGTGGTTGAGGTGATGCGCGAGCCGCTGTTCATCCCCGACTCCAAGCCCCTCGACGTGCTGCTGCAGGAGATGCAGCGCATTAACACCCACATAGCAATACTTATCGACGAATACGGCAACGTCGCCGGGCTTCTCACCATGGAGGACCTCCTCGAGGAGATCGTCGGTGAGATCACCGACGAGTACGACGAGGACGAGGAAGCCCCCGTCGAGGCGGTCGGGGAGCGGCTCTACCGCGCGCACGGGCGACTGCCGTTGGACGACCTCGTCGATTACCTCTACGACGACATCGGCTACGAGCTGGCCTTCGACGACGAAGTCATCGATTCCGTCGACACGCTCGCCGGCCTTCTGTCGTACAAGCTCGGGCGCGTGCCCCTGCCCGGTTCGACTGTCGAGGCGTCCGGTCTGCGCTTCACCGCCGAGGGCGGGCGCGACCGGCGCGGGCGCGTGAAGGTGCGTTCGGTGCTCGTCGAGGTGCCCGACGTGGTGGATGAGTACCAAACTCGGGACTAGGGCGTGCACAATGGGAAGTTATGAACATCCTTTCCATTCAGTCCGCGGTTGCCTACGGGCACGTGGGTAACTCCGCCGCCGTCTTCCCCCTCCAGCGCATCGGGCATGAGGTGTGGCCGGTCTACACCGTGAACTTCTCCAACCACACCGGGTATGGGGACTGGAAGGGCCCGCTCATCCCTGCCAGCGAGGTCGCCGCGATCATCGACGGTCTCGATGCTCGCGGGGCGCTGGGGCGCGTGGACGCTGTCCTGTCCGGATACCAGGGTGGCGACGACATCGCTGACGTGATCATCGACGCCGTTGCGCGCGTGAAGGCCCAGAACCCGGAAGCTGTGTACGCGTGCGACCCGGTCATGGGCAACCAGAAGTCAGGCTGCTTCGTCTCGGACAACATCCCGCCTCTGCTGCGCGATCGCGTGGTGCCGGTCGCGGACATCATCAGCCCGAACCAGTTCGAGCTCGGCTACCTCACCGGTGTGGAGGCGACTGATCTGGCGTCGACATTGAGCGCGGTGGAGAAGGCCAAGGAGATGGGGCCGGCAACGGTGCTGGTGACCTCGGTGGAGCGCCCGGACGCCGACACGGAGAACTTCATCGAGATGCTGATGTCGGACGAGAAGGGTTCCTGGATTGTCCAGACTCCGCGATTGCCGTTCAAGCGCAACGGTTCGGGGGACGTGACCTCGGCGCTGTTCACGGGCCACTACATCCGCACCGGCGACGCCGCGGAGGCGCTGGCCCGCACGGCGTCGTCGGTGTTCGGCATGCTGGAGATGACCTACGAGGCGGACTCGCAGGAGCTGTTGCTGGTGGAGGCGCAGGAGCACTACGCGCACCCGAAGATGCAGTTCGAGGTCACGAAGCTTTAGGCGGTTCGCCGGCGTCTCGTCGCCGGGAACAGTGGCGGGTCGGTGCCAGCTGCCGCATTCTCCGGGCGCCCTGGGCCCCGGGCGCGCAGTTTCGCCCACGCGGAGGAGTGGAAGCCGAGCGTTTCGTTGGTGTCCATCGGGCCGCCGTGGGCCGGTACAACCCCCAACCTGCCGGTGGCGGGGTCGCGGTCGAGGTATCCCTTGTTTCCGGCGCCGTCCCTGTTGTCGTTGTTGCACGCGTGGTGGGTGCGGCACAGCCCGGCGAGGTTGTGTATGTCGGTGGCCCCGCCCTGGATGTAGGCCAGCAGGTGGTGGGCTTCGGTTTCCGACATGGGGGCGTCGCAGCCGACCCAGGCGCACACTCCCTGGAGGGCGAGAAGTGCGATGCGCTGCTCCACGCTGGCCAGTCGGGTCCGCCCGAGCGAGAGCGGGACACCTGTCACGCTGTCGATCTGGAGGATGAAATCGGACGTGCCGCCGAGGCCGAGGCGCAGGATTTCGAAGCAGTCGAGCTCGACGCCGGTGTTGGTAGAGAATTTCGTGTTCCAGTCGGCGCCGATGAGGTCGTCCATAGTAATGGAAAGTACGACGCTGGCGGCGCCGCGGTTGGCGGATTGCCGGCCCTCCTCGAACTGGCGCAAGATGTTCCAGAACTGGTCGTAGCGCCGCTGGCCGGGGAGGCGCTTGTCGTTGGCGGAGGCTGTGTCGCGGCAATTGGAGCCGGGGCCCGAGTTGGCGTCGAGAAGCGCCTTGAACAGGGCGTAGTGCCCGGCGGTCATGGTGAGGGTGACGTCGCGCGTGCCGTCGGATTTCTCTTTGCCGGCGCGCACGTTGCGCTGGGCGTAGCCGGCGTTCGGGTCGCGGCGCGGGCGGTGCTTCGCGTTGGCCTGGTCAACGAGGCGGGTGACAAAGGCGCGCAGGTCACGCGGGGAGCGGGTCAGCGCCTCGCGCATCGCCTCGCGGTGGATGGCGGTGCGGCAGTGGCGTGCTTCCTTGGAGAGGTTGCGCAGCGCGCGGTCAATAATCGTCTGTTTCTCCGCGCTGACTGACTGGGAGGAGCGCTTGGTTTCCTCGCGCGGGGACTCATCTGCGCCTGGCTCGGCCGGGTCGAAGTCCAGCGAGGGCTCGGGTTCGGGCTCGGAAGCGGGGCCGAAAAGATCGCGCCCCCGGCTGAGGCGCGACTGCGCTTCGGCGGGGGAGATGTCCAGGGCACGCTCAAGATAGGTGTTGGCGTAATTGGCTCCCACAGCGGAGCCGGCACCGTCGCGTTCGCAAATGTATGCGTACGCTGCGTCCGCGAAAGCTTTCTTGTTAGCGACGCGTTCGAGGCGCTCCATATCGCGTCGCAATTCCTTGAAAGACACAGTTGAGGGGTCGTTGAGCTGTGCGTTGATGGTATCGAGTGCGGTCTCAATGTCGTCGATAAGCGATGCGAGCATTTCTCCCCCTTTCCTGATCCCACTATAGCACACACTTTCGAGCATGCAAGCCCGAAGCGTGTCCAGGGCGAAGAACCAAGTAAACTGCCTAGTCATGAGCAGCTTCACCGATACTCCGGACGGATTCCGCAGCGGATTCGTCAGCTTCGTTGGCCGGCCCAACACGGGCAAGTCGACACTGACGAACGCGCTGGTCGGGGAGAAGATCGCGATCATGGCCGACCAGCCGGAAACGACGCGCCACCCGATCCGCGGCATCCTCAACACGGAGAACGCGCAGCTGGTCCTCGTCGACACCCCCGGCGTGCACCGCCCGCGCACCCTGCTCGGCGAGCGCCTCAACGACGTGGTCAAAGACACCTTCCAAGACGTCGACCTGATCGGCCTGACGGTGCCCGCTGACGAAAAGATCGGCCCGGGCGACCGCTACATCCTGGAAAAGATCCGCGAGTCGAAGCCGAACACCCCGATCGTGGGCATCGTGACCAAGCTGGACAAGGCATCCAAGGACCAGGTGGGTGAGCGCCTGATCGAGCTGCACGAGATGCTCGGCAGCGACAGCGAGGTCGTGCCGGTCTCCGCCACCGAGCAGATCCAGCTCGACGTGCTCACCCGGGTGCTCACCGACCACCTGCCCGAGGGCCCGCGCTTCTACCCCGAGGGCCACACCACCGACGAGGACATCGAAACCCGCATCTCCGAGCTCATCCGCGAGGAAGCCCTTCGCGGGCTTCGCGACGAACTCCCGCACTCCGTCGCCGTCCAAATCGACGAGATGCACCCCGACCCCGAGCGCCCGGACCGCGTCAAGATCTACGCTGTGATGTACCTCGAGCGCCCCGGGCAGAAGCGCATCATCGAGGGCCCCGGCGGGCGCCGCCTCAGCGGCATTGTCCACCGCGCCCGCCAGCAGATCATCGAGCTCGTCGGCCAGAACGTCTTCCTCGACCTGCGCATCAAGGTGCTGAAGAACTGGCAGCAGGATCCGAAGCACCTCGGCCGGCTCGGGTTCTAGCCCGAGCCATGCCCAGAAAGCCCAGCTTCCGCGACCGGGCCTTCGTCGTGCGCACCTACGACTTCGGCGAGGCCGACCGCGTCGTCGTGCTGCTCACCCGTACCCACGGCCTCGTGCGCGCGGTGGCCAAGGGCGTGCGCAAGTCGCGGTCGCGGTTCGGCTCCCGAATCCAGCCGTTCGTGGACATCGACGTCCAGCTCTACCCGGGCCGCAACCTGGCCACCATCACCCAAGCAGACACCGTCGCCTACTTCGGCGCGGGCATTATCGACGACTACGACCGCTACACCGCGGCCTGCGCGATCATGGAGACAGCAGAAAAGCTCAGCTACTCCGACCTCGCCGACGCAGTGCTTTTCGACGCCACCTCCGACGCGCTCACCCGCCTCCAAGGCAACGACCACCCCACACTCGTCCTCGACGCGTTCATCCTGCGCGCCACCGAGAATTCCGGGTGGGGCCTGTCGCTGTTCGAGTGCGCTAACTGCGGCGCGCCCGGGCCGCATGCGGCCTTCAGTCCGTCGTTAGGCGGGGCCGTGTGTACGACCTGCCGCCCTCCGGGCGCGATGGACGTCGACCCCGAGGTCCTGCACACTATGTGGCTGATCCAGAACGGGCGCGCCACCACCGCCGAGCACGCCGAACGGGTGCACCGCGCTACCACCGCGCACCTGCAGTGGCACGTGGAGTCGGCCGTGCGCAGTCTGAAGATTATGGAGCAGGCATAATAGAGAAATGATCGAGATCAGCCCGGAGTTCATTCCTCGCCACATCGCTCTCGTGATGGACGGCAACGGCCGCTGGGCCGCGCAGCAGGGCCTCAAGCGCACTGAGGGGCACAAGAAGGGCGAGGCGGTCCTGATGGACTGCGTCGACGCGTGCATCGAGATGGGCACCGTCGAGTGGCTTTCGGCTTACGCCTTCTCCACGGAGAACTGGCGTCGCAACGCGGACGAAGTCCGCTTCATCATGGGCTTCTCCCGTGACGTGCTCCACCGCCAGCGCGAGGAGCTGCACGAGAAGAACGTCCGCATCGTGTGGGCGGGCCGGCGCCCCCGCCTGTGGCGCAGCGTGCTGCGCGAGCTGGAAAAGGCCGAGGAGCTCACCCAGGACAACACGGGTCTGACCCTGGCCATGTGCATCAACTACGGTGGCCGCGCCGAGATCGTCGACGGGGTGCGCGACATTGTCAGCGCCGCCCGCAAAGGTGAGATCCGCCCGAACGATATCACCGAGGAGACGTTCAGCCGCTGGCTCTACCGTGCCGACATGCCGGACGTGGATCTCTTCCTGCGCCCGAGCGGGGAGAAACGGACCTCCAACTTCCTGCTGTGGCAGTCCGCCTACGCCGAGATGGTCTACCAAGACAAGCTGTTTCCAGACTTCACCAAGCAGGACATGTTCGATGCCGTGCTCGAGTACGCGCAGCGCGACCGCCGCTTCGGCGGCGCGATCGAGAAGAACTAGCGCGTAAAACTAACCCGAAGAACTCTAACCCGAAGAACTAGAACCCGCGGACGACTCCCTGGCCGCCTGGCACGGCCGGCACACGCCATATACCTCGGCCTCATGCCCGACGAGCTCGTAGCCGAAGCGTTGTGCCACCACCTGGGCCCACTTTTCCACGGGCCCGCCAGGAATTTCCTCGCTGCGGCCGCACTGCGCGCACACGAGGTGGTGGTGGTGATCCTCGGACAGGCAGTGCCGGTACAGGGTCTCACCGTCGGCCTTGTGGAGGACGTCGACGGCGCCTGCCTGGTTTAAGGCTTGCAGTGTGCGGTACACGGTGGTCAAGCCGACCTTGTCGTGTCCGGCTGCGAGCCTTTCGTGGATGTACCGGGCCGAGACGAATTTGTCTACGTCCTGAAGCTCCCGGATGATCGCTTCCCGCTGGCGTGTGTTGCGCACTCCAAGCTTCGGCTGCTTCGGGCGGGTGGGTTTGTTCTCGGACATGGCTAACCAGTGTAGGCGCGAGAACCCCAGATGCGCTTGCTGTCGGTCGGTGCGTCTAGAGAATGCCTAGTCCTGGTGCGGTTTGGGCGTGACGGGGGTCAGGCCCGGATCGAGGGCGGGGCGGCTTCGCTGCGGGGGCTCGATGATGGCGGTGATGCCAGGGCCGGCTCCGGATGGTGCGTGGCTAGCTTCGTATCCGAGCTCGGCGGAGAAGTCGTCGTCAGCAAGGCTCATCAGGTTGGTGAGGATTTCTTCGACCTGGGAGTTGGCGATGGAGTATTCGACCTCGCGGCCGTGACGGGAGGCGGAGACGAGGCGCGCCTGCTTGAGCACGCGGAGGTGCTGACTGATCAGCGGCTGTGACTTCTCGAGCGAGGAGACCAGCTCGTGGACGACGTGTGTTCTGCAGCAGAGCAAAAGCAGGATGCGGAGGCGGAGTGGCGAATCGAGTGCTTTGGCGATACGGGCAACGCGGTGCACATCCACGTCGGGATACTCCATGCTCGAATCTCCTTCCTACGACGTGTCGGCGAGCTGAGTGGTACGCACCATAGCGGCGAACCAGAAGTGCTGACGTTTCAACAGATTATTGACAAGTGTAAGAATTGTACATGAGTTGAACAACCGGCTGGGAGGTAATCGGACGCGTCAGGGGCGACCGGCTACACTGGGCGGGTACGTTTTTTGCTGTTGTAACCCAGTCGTAACTCAGTCAGGAGTAGTTGTGGCCTCCACCATTGATACCGTCGTTAACCTCTGCAAGCGTCGCGGATTGGTGTATCCCGCAGGAGAGATCTACGGCGGAACCCGCTCCGCGTGGGACTACGGCCCGCTGGGGGTGGAGCTGAAGGAGAACATCAAGCGCCAGTGGTGGAAGCACATGGTGCAGTCGCGCCGCGACACCGTCGGCGTGGACACCTCCATCATCCTGCCGCGCCAGGTGTGGGTCGCCTCCGGCCACGTCGATGTCTTCACTGACCCGCTGGTGGAGTCGCTGCACACCCACAAGCGCTACCGCGCTGACCACCTCCTTGAGGCCTACGAGGAGAAGCATGGCCACCCGCCGGTCAACGGCCTGGCTGACATCAACGACCCGGAGACCGGCCAGCCGGGCAAGTGGACCGAGCCGCGTGAGTTCTCGGGCCTGATGAAGACCTACCTCGGCCCGGTCGACGACAAAGAGGGCCTGCACTACATGCGCCCGGAGACCGCGCAGGGCATCTTCGTCAACTTCAAGAACGTGATGACCTCGGCGCGCATGAAGCCCCCGTTCGGCATCGCAAACATGGGCAAGTCCTTCCGCAACGAGATCACCCCGGGCAACTTCATCTTCCGCACCCGCGAGTTTGAGCAGATGGAGATGGAGTTCTTCGTCAAGCCCGGTGAGGACGAGACCTGGCACCAGTACTGGATTGACAACCGCTACCAGTGGTACATCGACCTGGGCATCGACCCGGAGAACCTGCGCCTCTACGAGCACCCGCAGGAGAAGTTGTCGCACTACTCCAAGCGCACCGTCGACATCGAGTACGCCTACAACTTCCAGGGCTCCAAGTGGGGCGAGCTCGAGGGCATTGCCAACCGCACCGACTACGACCTGCGCACCCACGCGGAGGCCTCCGGTGAGGACCTGTCCTACTTCGACCAGGAAGCCAACGAGCGTTGGATCCCGTTCTGCATCGAGCCGGCCGCCGGCCTCGGCCGCGCGCTGATGGCATTTCTTATCGACGCCTACCACGAGGAAGAAGCCCCCAACACCAAGGGCGGCACCGACACCCGCGTGGTGCTGAAGCTGGATCGCCGCCTCGCCCCGGTGAAGGTGGCCGTGCTGCCGCTGTCGAAGAAGCCGGAGCTTTCCGGCCCGGCCGAGGAGCTCGCCGACACGCTGCGCAAGCACTGGAACATCGACTACGACACCTCCGGTGCCATCGGCCGCCGCTACCGCCGCCAGGACGAGATCGGTACCCCGTTCTGCGTCACCTACGACTTCGACTCCCTCGAAGACAACGCGGTGACTGTCCGCGAGCGCGACACGATGGAGCAGGAGCGCGTCAAGATCGACGAGCTGGAGGCCTACCTCGCCGCTCGTCTACTCGGAGCCTAAAGGAGCATCTGCGTGAAGTACGTCAGCTGGGACCGTAGCGACAAGAACAACCTCGCACTACTCGCGGAGGCAGGCCCCGAGATCATCGGGACCTTTACCCACGAGCGCGCCCGCGTTGGCGACGAGGTGTGGGAACTTGTCACCTCGCCGGAGTCCGGCGCTGTCGCGACCCGCGATGGTGTGGAGATCGTGCGCACGCAGGATTCCCTGAAGCGCGCCAAGACCCTCAACGTCAACGTCGAGGGCCGCGGTTACCAGCTGGTCAACGAAGGCGCGAAGAACTGGATCATCGACGATGCCGCCGGTGAGAAGGTTGCCCAGTTCACGCAGGACCACAACGGCGTGCGCCGCGCCATCCTCGAGTTCGAGGGCGAGACGTCCCTGCCGGTTACCGACATCGCCGCCCTCGCCTGGATCTCCCGCGAGGTCCTCGAGGCGAAGAAGATGCTCAACTCGAACGCGTTGATCGCCTTCCTCGTGTTCCTCTCCGTCTTCGTGGTCGTCGTCTTCTTCATGCAGTAGCCATGATCTGGCAGGGCACCTCGCTTATCGACGCCCCCTTCACCGCCGCCTTCGCCAACGGCGAGCTCGTGGTGGGGCAGACGCGGCTGCGCCTGGTGTCCGAGGATCCCACCGACGTGCGCGCCGTCGCCCCCAACGGTGCCGCGTACCGCCTGCACAAGGCGGGCTTGACTGTGGCCCGCTACCTGGCCGATTGCGACGGCCGCGCCTACAGCGCGCGCTGCACTGGCGGAAAGCGCCGCGAGATCACTGACGCCGCAGGGCGCGTCATTGCGCGCACCCGCGGCCGCGCCGACGGCAGCCTCGACCTCGCAGTAAGCGCAGTAAGCGAGGGCGTCGACCCCGTCGACCTCGCCTTTATCACCTGGGGGTTGACCTACGTGGACACCCCGACGCGGCGCACCCGGCGCATCCGGCGCTAGAACATCCCGCCGCGGGCAGACGGGCCTCCGCCGGAGAAGCCGCCGCCACCGCCGCCACCGAAGCCGCCACCGCCGCCTCCCCCGAAGCCCCCGGAGAGGATGGAGCCCCAGATCACCGCGTTGGCGATGTTGCCGGCCGTGGACTGGGCCTGGCTCTGTCGGTAGCGGCTGATGTCGTCGTTGGCAGCGCCGGCGGCGCGGCGGGCCGTCTCCGCTGACTCGCGTGCGAACGCGATCGCGTTGCGGGTGTCCTTGGTGCGGCGGTTGCGTGCCTCGTTGAATTGGCGTTTGGCGTCGGCCAGCAGTGTGCGGGCACGTGACCCGATGATGCGGCCGCGGGAGTTAATCAGGTCCTCGGCGCTTTGGATCTGGGCGGCGGAGGCGCGCAGCTGCTGGTCAAGCACCTGGAGCTGGCGGTTCTGGTCCGTGGCGGCGCCGCGGGCGCGGTCGATCTCGGCGTCGATGCGCGAATCCAGATCCGTCAGCTCGGTGTAGAGCGACAGCGGGTCGGTCTCGGCGCGGTCTCCCATGGCATCGAGACGGCGGCGCGCCTCGGCAGAGACAGCATCGAGCGCCGCGACGTCGACGTTCGCGCCCTGAGTGCGCGCTGCCTTGAGCTGCTCGATCTCGCGCAGCTCATCCTCGATCTCTCGGACCAGGGCAGGGAGGTTGGCCTGGGCGGAGCGGATGTTGTCCTCGGCGTGCTCGATGGCGGTGAGGTTCGTATCGGAGACCTCCACCGCGTGGGAGGCGGTGGCGAGGAGGTCGACCAGTGCGCCCTGGCGCCCGGCCGGCTTCGCGGCGACCTCGCGTGCCTCGCCGAGCATGCGCTCCGCTTCGTCGAGTGAGGCACGGGCGACGTCGACATTGTCCTCGAGGGAGGTGAGGAAGCTTTCGGAGTGGCGGGTGCGGAGGGCGTCGAGAAGCGATGCGGCCGGCTCGAGGCGGGTGCGGATATCAATCGTGCGCTGGGTGATCTTCTCGATTTCCTTTTCGGAGTTGATCAGCACACCGCGCATGTCGTTGAACTCCGCGCTGCGTTCCTGCAGGGCCTTGTTGGCCTGGCCGCAGGTGGTGATGATGTCGATGAGCATGGCGCGCTTTTCCGGCTCGGTCTCCGGGATTGCGTCGTAAAGCTTCTGGTGCGTGGCGAACGCGCGCTGCAGGGTTGAGGCGGCGCTGTTCATCGCGGAGGTAAATGGGCGCACGCGCTCCGGGCCGAACTCGGATGTGGCGAGGTCGAGCTCTTCCTTGCCCTGGCGGATCGACTCGTCCGAGGTAACCAGCGCATCGCGGGCGAGCTCCTCGAGCGTCGGCGTGGGCAGATTGCCCAGCGCGTTCGCGTCCGCCGGGTCGAGCGCTTTCGCGGAGGCGAGCTGCTTGGCGTGGGTCTTTTTGGAGCTGCGGCGCGTTGCGGCCCACATGCCGCCGCCGGCGAGCGCGATCAGGCCGACGCCGCCCGCGGCCCAGCCGAGGTCAGAACCGGAACTGGAACCGGAGCCGGATCCGCCCGAACCGCTTGCCGCTTCAGCTGCCGCGATGCCGGCACCCGCCCAGTCCTTCTGGGTGAGGCGCTCGTAGGCGGCGTCATACATGCGGTCCACATCCGACTGGGACCACATCTCACCGCCCTGGACGTAGAAGGAGCGCTCATCTGGCGAGATAGCGATGACCGCCACGTTCGACCCCGACGCGTCGACGGCGCGCTGCACCCACTGCTCGGGTGACATCGCGCCGAAGGAGTCGAGGTAGACCACCCGCACCGCGCGCTGGTGCTCGGTGGCGACGCGCTGGATCGCCTGCTCGACGCGCTCCAGCTCGGCGGGGGAGAGCACGCCCGCCTGGTCGGTCACGGGGTTGACCAGCCTGCCGGGCGCGGTGGCCTGGGCCTGGGCGAGCTGTGTGGTGTGCACGGACGGCGCCAGCGCGAGTGCGGCCGGCGCACCCGCCAACGCGAGCGTGCCACCGGCGAGGACGGGAGCGGCGACCAAGATGCGGAAGGAGCGCTTTTTCATGCCCACTACGGTAGTCGCTTCCCGGACATGACCGCTTGGCCATCTACGCTGGGTGCGTGTTCAACTATTCCACCTTCGACACCGAGCGCCGCGCGACCGAGGGGCCGAAGGGATCGCAGATCGTCGACGGCTTTCAGGAGCGCGGCGCCTTCTCCCGCGACCGCGCCCGCGTGCTCCACTCCGCCGCCCTGCGTCGCCTTGCCGACAAGACCCAGGTCGTCGGCCCGCGCGACGGCGACACCCCGCGCACGCGCCTGACGCACAGCCTCGAGGTGGCGCAGATCTCGCGAGGCATCGGCGAAGCTCTCGGGCTTAACTCCGACCTGTGCGAGATGGCCGGGCTCACCCACGACATCGGCCACCCGCCCTACGGTCACAACGGCGAGGTCGCCCTCAACGAGGTCGCCCCCGGCGGGTTCGAGGGCAACGCGCAGACACTTCGCATCCTGACCCGCCTGGAGCCGAAGATGCTCGTCGGCGAGACGTCCTACGGCCTCAACCTCACCCGCGCCGCCCTCGACGCCGCCTGCAAGTACCCGCTGACCCGCACGAACCCGGACGGCTCCGCCAACCGCAAGTACGGCGCCTACGACGAGGACGCCGACATCCTCGCCTGGTTGCGCCAGGGCCACGTCGATGCCGCCCCGCCGATGGAGGCGCAGGTCATGGACTGCTCCGACGACATCGCCTACTCCGTGCATGACGTCGAAGACGGCATCGTCTCCGGCCGCATCACGCTCAAGGTTCTGTGGGACTTCGTCGAGCTCGCCGCCCTCGCGGAGAAGGGTGCGAAAGCCTTCGGTGGCACCGCCGACGAGCTTATCGACGCCGCCGATCGCCTCCGCGCCCTCGACTCCATCGCCGCCGCCGGCGACTTCGACTACACCCTGTCCTCCTGGGCCGGCCTCAAGCAGCTCACCTCCGAGCTCGTCGGCCGCTACGTCGGCGCCGTCGCCACCGCCACCCTCGCCCACGAGGGCAACTCGCCCGAGGCATTGCTTAACGACGCCAACCCCACCGGCGCCCTCGGCCGCCAATTCGGCAGCCTCGTCATCCCACCCGAGGCCGCAGCCGAGGTCCGCCTACTCAAGACCGTTGCCGTCCTCTACATCATGGACATGCCCGCCCACCTGCGCCGCCAGGATCGCCAGCGCGACCGTATCTACCGCGTCCACAGCTACATGCGCGCCGGCGCCCCGGGCACCCTCGACACCATGTACCAGCAGTGGTGGGCCATGGCGCAGACCGACGCCGAGCGCGAGCGCGTCATCGTGGACCAGATCGCTTCGATGACCGAGTCGCGCCTCGAGCGCGCCGCCAAGAAGGCCGCGGGCGTTGCGGGGTTCATGGCGTAGATGCCCATTTTTGGTCCGGCGTCGGCGCGTTACGGCCGACATCGGCGGGCCCCTCGGGAATAACGAGCATGTAGGGCGTTTTTCGCCCCGAAACCCGCGTAAAACCGCCTAGGTGCTCGTTCGGTCCCACGCGTCACACGCGCCCCCGCTGGGCCGCTCAGAAATAACGAGCATCTAGCCTGTTTTCGGCCCCGAAACCCCGGCAAGACCGCCTAAATGCTCGTCCCGTCCCACGCGTCACAGGCCCTCCCGCTGGGTCCCTCGGGAATAACGAGCATGTAGGGTATTTTCGGCCCCGAAACCGGCGCGAAACCGCCTAGGTGCTCGTCCCGTCCCACGCGTCACAGGCCCTCCACACCCCAACGCACCCCGAACCCCCTAAACCCCCGGCACCTCGCAGAAGGTCTCGTAATGGTCGCCGGTGTAGTACCAGTCGTCGACGACCCCGTCCGCACCGCCGCCGGTGACGATGCGCCGCTCCCCGCGGTGCCCGAGCCCCGGCGTGTCGACGGTGTACTCGCGGTAGTACCCGAGTTCCTCTTCGGGCAGGACGTTTTCGTAGTTGCCGAAGCGGGTGTCGTCGTAGCCTGGGTGCTCGTAGGGGCCGCCGCGTTTGACGTCTTCGATGGTCTCGTGGGCTTCGGCGGGGATGGAGTCGCATGCTTCGATGCCGTTGGGGCCGCCTTCGACGAGGGCGCGTCCGCCGAACATGGTCCCGGACAGGGCGATGAGTCCGATGAGCAGGACGCCTAGGTAGCGGTTGTTCAGGCCCTTCGACTTGTGCATGGCCAGCATTTTCGCACATTGGCGACGGGGTTCCTATGCGGGGCTAGTATGTAGGCCATGGCAAGGGGCAGAATTCCGGATAGTGACATTCAGGCTATCCGCGAGCGCGCGCCGATCGACGAGATTGTCGGCGAGTACGTGCAGCTCAAGCCTGCGGGGCATGATTCGCTTAAAGGGCTGAGTCCGTTCAAGGACGAGAAGACGCCGTCCTTCCACGTGCGCCCGGCCCGGGGCTATTACCACTGTTTCTCCACGGGTAAGGGCGGAGACGTGTTCTCCTTCCTGATGGAGATGGAGCAGCTGTCGTTTCCGGAGGCTGTGGAGGCGGTGGCGGAGCACATTGGCTACCACATCAATTACCAGGGCGGATCCACAGGCGCGCGTGATGTGAAGCCCGGCACCCGCGCTCGCCTGCTCGCCGCGAACAAGGCGGCGCACGAGTTCTACCGTGAGCAGTTGGAGTCGCCGGATGCGGAGACGGCGCGCAATTTCTTGCTGGACCGCGGCTTCGACAAGGACACGATCCACCACTTTGAGTGCGGGTACGCCCCGGACGGCTGGGATACGTTGACGAAGTTCCTGCTGCGCAAGGGCTTTGACGCGAAGGAGCTGCAGGACGCGGGTCTGAGCAGCATGGGTCGGCGCGGGCCGATCGATAAGTTCCGCCGTCGTTTGTTGTGGCCGATCAAGGATGTCGCGGGCAACGTGATCGGGTTTGGCGCGCGCAAGCTTTTCGACGACGACCCGATGGGCAAGTACATGAATACCCAGGACACGATGCTCTATCACAAGAGCAAGGTCCTGTTCGGCCTGGATTTGGCTAAGAAGCACATCGCGGAGGGCCATCAGGCGGTGATCGTGGAGGGCTACACGGATGTCATGGCGATGCACGCGGCCGGGGTGAAGACGGCCGTGGCCGCCTGCGGCACCGCGTTCGGCCCGGACCACATGGCGATTATCCGCCGCCTCATGCTTGACGACGACTACTTCCGCGGCGAGCTGATCTACACCTTCGACGGTGATGAGGCGGGCCAGAAGGCGGCGATGCGCGCGTTCGAGGGCGACCAGGCGTTTACGGGGCAATCGTTCGTCTCAGTGGCACCGGAGGGCATGGACCCGTGCGATCTGCGCCAGGAGAAGGGCGACGCGGCGGTGCGAGATCTGGTGGCTAGCCGGGTGCCGATGTTCGAGTTTGTCATCGAGTCGCTGCTCAAGAATTACAGCCTCGATACGGCGGAGGGGCGTTTGCAAGCTTTGCGACGCACCGTCCCCGTCGTCGCCGGCATCTCCGACCGCGTTTTGCAGGCGGAGTACGCGCGTCGATTAGCGGGCTGGGTCGGCTGGCCAAACCCGGACGAGGTGTTGCAGCAGGTGCGCGCGGAGGCGAAGCGCCCGGCGCAGAAGAAGCGGGTGATGAGAAGAGCGCAGCAGCCCGAGGCGGTGGCGGCGCCGTCGTTCGAGGTGCCGAACCCGAACGACCAGATCCTGTGGCCGCAGCGCGAGTCGCTCAAGATCGCCCTGCAGTACCCGGAGATCGCGGGGATGTACTTCGAGGGCATCCACCCGGACGCGTTCACGCACCCGGCGTACCGGCAGGTGCGCGACGCGATCGCGGCCGCAGGCGGCGTGACCAACGCGAACCCGAGCTGGCTGCCGGTGGTCACGGACGCGATGACGAGTAATGCGGGACGCAACTTCGTCTCCGAGCTGGCGGTGGAGGACGTCCACGCCGACAACCTGACCGCCTACGCGGATTCGGTGCTGTCCAGGCTGCAGGAGATGCGCGTGGGCGACCAGATCGCGCAGCTGAAGGCTCAGCTGCAGCGCATGCGGCCCTCGGAAGATGAGGAGTCGTATAACGCGCTGTTTTCGGATCTGGTCGCCCTCGAACAGGCGCGCCGGGAGCTTAACCGGCGCGCATTCGGCAACTCTTAAGCCTTATCGGCGGTGAACTTCCGCATGGCCCACTCGACGGCGTCGAGAGGCAGCTCCTTGTCGAAGGTGTCGCGGGCTTCGCGCAGGCGCGAGAGGTACTCGGCGTAGTCGGCCTCGGACCAGTCAGCGTCTTTGTCCAGGCCGGCGATGGCGGCGCGGTTAGAGCAGATGATGGCGGGGGAGTCGTCCTCAGCCGACTGCGGCCCGGCGAGGAAGTAGGCCACGAGCGAGGCGTACTTCGGGGCGAGACCCGTCGCGGTCAGCGCGGCGTACTGCTCGGCGGGGGACTTGCCGGAAAGTCCGCGGATGGCCTGGATGAGTTGGGTGGCCTTGCCCTTGTTGCGCAGGAACTGCTGCAGGGTGAGCACGGCGGGGGACTGGCCGGCGCCGTAGGCGAAGGCGGCACCGAGGAAGTCGATGATCTGGTCGCGGTTGTACTCGGAGCGGGCGACGTCCTCGGCGAAGAGGAAGACCTCGGCGCGCGTCAGGGTGGCGGAGATGTCGTCGCGGAACGGCGGGACGCGGCGCAGGTGGTGGGGCCAGCCGGTCTTCCAGCGGCGCGGGGAGAACGTCGAGGAGTCGTTCATGACGTCCTCGGAGGTCGGGGTGACGGCTTTGAGTGCGTCGAGGATCTGATTCATGCGCTCCATTGTGGCAGACAAATTGTGCGCCAATAGGATGGGGCACCATGACCATCCTTGTTCTCGACTCCCGTTGGCCCGACATGATCCCGCTGGGTATCGCGTCGCGCATCCGAGGCCCGGTCGAGTTCACCGCGGAGGTGCCGGTGTCGGTGCGCTGGGCGCTGGCGGACACAGCACCTGAGAGCGGGCCGGGCTGGCTGGTGACCACGGATCCGCAGTCCCCCGAGGTGCGCTCTCGCGCCGCGGACGAGGAAGTGCTCACGGTGCCGAGTCTTTCCGACCCCGTCCACCAGGCCGTGGAGACGATGCGTCGCGCACGCGCACGCGGCGAGTGGGAGCGCGCGATGACGCACGAGTCGCTGCTGCCGTACCTCGAGGAGGAGGCCGGTGAGTTCGCCGAGGCGGTGCGCCAGGGGCTCGGGGATAAAGAGATGCACGCCGAGCTTAGCGACGTCCTCCTGCAAGTGATCTTCCACGCCGAGCTTGCCCGGGAACGTGGGGCGTTCGACTTCGCCGACGTCGCCCAGGCGTTCACGGACAAAATGAAATCCCGCGCGCCGTACCTGTTTGACGGCAGCGCGGGAATCGTGGGGGTTGAGGAGCAGGAGCGCCTGTGGGCTGAGGGGAAGCGTCGAGAAGCGCGTTAGCGTGCGATCGCGGGCAAAAGGTCGCGCAGCTGCGGCAGGCCGGCCTGGGAGGACATCTGGGAGGCGAAGTCGATCGCCTGGGTGATCGGGGTGACCGGGTCCGGCTTGACCACGCCGCACTCGAGCGCGCGGTCGCCGGCGGCGTTGATGGTGCCGGCGGCGACGAGGCGGAGGGAAGCGTCCTCGCCGACGGCCTTGTTCAGGCTGGTGACGAGCTCGGAGCGGGTGGTGGAGTCATTGACAAAGCCCGTGGTACGCAGCGCGGTGCCGAGCACGTTGCAGTCTGCGGTGGCGACGTTGCCGTTGACGACCTTGAGCAGCTCAAAGTAGTTGGCCTGGGCCTGGGCGGGGGAGGCGATGGCGGCGGAGGCGATGAAGCCTGCGGCGACGGTGGCGGCGATGCGGCGCATGGGAAGACATCCTTTGCATGGGGAAGTAGTTGACGGATGCATACGATACCGCATCAGTGGGACGGATGTGGCTGAAGTGACGTATGGGGACAGTTTTTGAACCGCGCGATCAAGGCGCTGCGGGTGAACCACCCGTCGCTGGGTCTGGCGGAGGCGAAGGGGATCGTCGACAAGCTGTGACTTTGTCGTGCGCGATCGGCCGGTAGGATATGCCCCCATGACCTCACCCCGGCCCAGACGCAGCCCCCTCGCCGCGGGCTGTGGCTGCGCGGGAATCGTCGGCGTTGTCGCGGCCATCGTCCTCATCATTTCGCTGACCGGGTGGCTGTTCTCCATCTTCCAGTCGCCCGTGCCCGGCCCCTCGCGCCAGCCGGTGCCCACGGGTCTTCCGCCGGCCGCCGCGCAGGCCCCGCCGCTTATCGACGTCCACGCGCCCGGCCGCACCGCCAACAACCTCGCCGAGTGGGCCGCGCCAATCGCGGAGCAGACCGGCATCGACCCGCAGGCCGTGCGCGCCTACGGCAACGCGGCACTCATCGCCGCCGAGTCCTGGCCCGCCTGCAACCTGGCGTGGAACACGCTCGCCGGCATCGGTTGGGTGGAAACGCGCCACGGCACCTACTCGGGCCGCACCTTTGACCCCGCGCGGCTGGACGACAACGGCTTCGCCACCCCGCCGATCATCGGTCCTGCCCTCGACGGCTCCGGAAGCTTCGCCCGGATCACCGACACCGACGGCGGCGCCCTCGATGAGGACACAGAGTTCGACCGCGCCGTCGGGCCGATGCAGTTCATTCCCAGCTCGTGGCGGATCTTCGGCCGCGACGCCGACGGCGACGGCCGCGCGAACCCGCAGCAGATCGACGACGCTGCCTTAAGCGCGGCGAACCTCCTGTGCGCGAACGGGCGTGACCTCTCCACCGAACAGGGGTGGCGCGAAGCGGTGCTGTCCTACAACCGCTCCAACGACTACGTGGTCAGTGTGCGCGACGCTGCCGCGAACTATGCGCTGAACCAGTCGGCCCACCGATAAACCCACCCACGCGCGGCCTTTCTGGAACAATGGGGCGCTGGAAACACCTCCAGAATCTCCCCAGTTTAAGGAGCTTGGCCAGTGGCTGACATCATTCACGTTTTTGCCCGCGAGATCATGGACTCCCGCGGTAACCCGACCGTCGAAGCCGAGGTCTTCCTCGACGACGGCTCCCACGGTACGGCCGGTGTCCCCTCCGGCGCGTCCACGGGTGAGCACGAGGCGCACGAGCTTCGCGACGGCGACGAGCGATACTCCGGCAAAGGCGTGCAGCAGGCAGTGGACAACGTCAACGAGGAGATCGCCGACGCCCTGATCGGCATCGAGGCCGACGACCAGCGCCTCATCGACCAAGCGATGATCGAGCTCGACGGCACGGAGAACAAGTCCCGCCTGGGCGCCAACGCCATCCTCGGCGTCTCCATGGCCGTGGCCCGCGCCGCCGCCCAGGCCTCTGACCTGCCGCTGTACCGCTACGTCGGTGGCCCGAACGCCCACATCCTGCCGGTGCCGATGATGAACATCCTCAACGGTGGCGCCCACGCCGACTCCGGAGTTGACGTCCAGGAGTTCATGATCGCCCCGATCGGCGCCGAGACCTTCGCCGAGGCGCTGCGCACCGGCGCCGAGGTCTACCACGCGCTCAAGTCCGTGATCAAGGAGAAGGGCCTGTCCACCGGCCTCGGCGACGAGGGCGGCTTCGCCCCGTCCGTCGGCTCCACCAAGGAGGCTCTCGACCTCATCGTCGAGGCTGTGGAGAAGTCCGGCTACACCCTCGGCGAGGACGTCGCGCTCGCGCTCGACGTTGCTTCCTCCGAGTTCTTCGTAGACGGCGTGTACAAGTTCGAGGGCGGCGAGCACTCCGCCGAGGAGATGATCCAGGTCTACGCCGACCTGGTCGAGCAGTACCCGATCGTCTCCATCGAGGACCCCCTCGACGAGAACGACTGGGAGGGCTACACCACCTTGACCGCCAAGATCGGCGACAAGGTCCAGCTCGTCGGCGACGACTTCTTCGTCACCAACCCGAAGCGCCTCGCCGAGGGCATTGAGAAGAAGGCCGCCAACGCGCTTTTGGTCAAGGTCAACCAGATCGGCACCCTGTCCGAGACCTTCGATGCCGTCGACCTCGCGCACCGCAACGGCTACCGCACCATGATGTCGCACCGCTCCGGCGAGACCGAGGACACCACCATCGCCGACCTCGCTGTCGCCCTCGGCTGCGGCCAGATCAAGACCGGTGCACCGGCCCGCTCCGAGCGCGTGGCCAAGTACAACCGTCTGCTGCGCATTGAGCAGGAGCTTGGCGACGCCGCCGTCTACGCCGGCCGCTCCGCCTTCCCGCGCTTCGGCAAGTAAGGCAAAGGACAAGCATCGACGCCCGCGGGGACTGGTACAGATATTGCACCGGCCTCCGCGGGTGTTTTTCGTCTACGCCCAGGTTCTCGAAAGCACGGAACCGGAGGCCGGTATCCGAGCAAGCTGGAACAATTCACAGACGGATTGCACTTCACCCCATCGTGCTTTAGCCGTCCGGTTCAAGCAGTGGACATGCTTGCCTATGTGTATAGACGTGTTGAGATCACTCAATTTGGTGATCCGCGGGCGGCGAAAGCCATGAATGGCATGTGGAAAATGATTCGCCCCATGTGGCGCGCCGGTAGTCATCGAACGTGGTGAAAAGCACGTCACCCCTCGCTCGGGGCGAGGGGTGCGGCGGGTGGGGTTCGTCTGTTAGACGAGATCCTACGATTCAATGATATGTGAAATGGACGTGTGCGTAAACCCTCAAGCGGCAGCGTCAGTGCACCGGGATTCCCGCGCCAGCAAGGGGTGTGAAGACTTGGCTGGGTGAGGTCAGACAAAGAGGGATACCAAATACGTCCTCGCCAACGATTCTGAGCGAATTGAACCGTTAGGCGGCGACCACCAGTCGGAGCGTTTGCACTTCGGGCTTGTTGGACGCGAAAGACTTCTCCTCGGGCTGATTGAAAGGTAGGAGAGGCGGAGCGTGGTGCGCTCTCACGTCCTTGGGAACCGCTAGACTCCACATCACTATGACCTCACGCGCCACAGACTCGCAGCCCAGCCGCCGCCCCCGCCGCAAGGCGAGGGAGGTCCCGGTTGCGTCGCGTGACCGCGCCCGCGCCGAGGCGAAGAAGCGCAAGCGGCAGCTGCCGTTCCAAGGCGACATTGTCAGTCTGGCCATCCTCATTTCGGTCCTGCTGATCGTGCTCACCGCCGTGGCCGTGCCCCTGCGCAACTACTACGAGGGCCGCAGTGAGATCGCCCGACTCAACGCCTCCATCGCGGCGTTGGAATCGCGCAAAGATGGCCTCGAACGCGACGTGGAGAAGTACTCGAGCGAGGAGTACACCAGGCAAGAGGCGCGCCGCCGGCTCGGGCTTATGGAGACCGGCGAGACCGCGTGGCGCATCATCGACCCGCGCATGACCCACGCGCCGGCGATCACCACCGACGAAGCCCCCGACACCCGCCCGTGGCCGCAGGTGATGATCGACAGCCTCCGCGAGCTTCCTGAGGAGGAGACCAGCGAGGAGGTCCCGGTCCCGCCGACGCCGGTCGAGGAGCCACCGCTTATCGACGCCCCACCGGCCGACGCCCCAGTCGAGGCTCCAGCAGACGCTCCGGTCGAGGCGCCCGCGGAACAACCTGTGGCCGACTTGCCCCAGCAGTAGAAAAACCGGCCACCCAGGTGGGGGCCGGTTTTCTTATGCGCCAACTAGTGGGTGTGCCACTCGTTGAAGGCGGTGCCGCGCAGCTGGGCGTCGGCACCGGCCAGTTTCTTCACAAGAGCGAGGCGCTCGTCGTCGCCCTTCGGGACGGCGGCGACGATGTCCTCCTCCGAGAGGTTCGCGGCGGAGGCGAACGGTGCCTGCTGGTTGTTTTCCAGCTGGTGCGGGGCGGAGGTTGACGGTTTAATGTCCAAGTCGAAGATCTCCGTGGGCAGGTACAGCGTGGCGCACGCGTTCGGGTAGTCCACCACGGCGGAGAAGTGAGCCTCGATCGGCGCGGCGCCCAGCAGTAGGAAGGCCTGCTCCTTGGTGTAGCCGAAGGCGGTGAGGTAGTCGATGCAGTGTTTGACGGCGTTCTGGTAGGCCAGGAAAGCGTCAAAGTGGCGCTGCTCGCCCTCGTTTGTGATGGACAGGCCGGTGAACGTGAGGTAGTTCGAGTACTTCGGGCCCTGGTCGCCAGGGATGAAGATAGGCGCGCCGCCTGATTTATAAGTGTTCATACCGTCCGGGATGATGTCCACGGCGAATTCGAGGTAGCCGCCCATCTCGATCGCACCGCAGAGGGTGATCTCGCCGTCACCTTGAGCGAAGTGCAGGTCACCGAAGCTGAAGTTGGCGCCCTCCACGAACACGGGGAAAAAGATGCGGCTGCCGGCGGTGAGGTTCTTGATGTCCATGTTGCCGCCGTGCTCGCGCGGCGGGACAGAGACAGCAGCCTCGTACTTTATGCGCTCGGCGACCTCGGGGTCGGTGGAGCCCAGAAGTGCGGACTTCGGCTGGGGCGGGACGGCCAGCGGTGGAACGCGGTGCGGATCGGTGGCGATGAGCGCGGCTTCACGCTTGTTCCAACGAGCAAGAAGCTCCGGGCTCGGGGCGGTGCCCATAACACCCGGGTGGATCATCGCATCGAAGGACACACCAGGGATGTGGCGGGAGGTGGCCTTGCCGTCCTTGAAGTCCCAGATGGCCTTGTACGCGTCCGGGAAGTACTCGTGGAGGAAGCCTCCGCCGTGCTTCGCGGCGAAGATGCCGGTGTAACCCCAACCTTCACCGGCTAGTTCGCCGGGGTTGTCGGATTCGCTTAAGGGGCCGGCGTCGAGGATTTCGACGACGAGGAGGTCGCCCGGCTTGGCGCCCTCGATGCGAAAGGGGCCGGAGAGCTGGTGGGGCTTGTCAAAGGGGACGTGGAGGATGTCATCTGCCGAGTCGTCGTTCTTGACAAAGCCGTCGAACCACTCGCGTGATTCAGCGCGGACGGTCTGACCGGGTTTGACGTTGATGATTGCAGGGATCTCTGGGTGCCAACGGTTGTGGCCCAGGACATCCTGCTGGTCGAAGGGACGGGTGGAATCGAGTGTGTAAGTGTGATCTGCCATGACATAAATTATATCAATTGACCAACAGGTATGACGTTGGTGAAAGTGTTATTCATTAGTCGGCTGTCAAGCACAACTACCAATGCTGCCTGCAGTCGGCGGCAGTGGGTACGATCGCCACCATGACCGTCAGCCAGCATGACCTCGACACCATCAAAGAGCAGCTCGGCCGCGCCCCGCGCGGCGTGCTCGACATCGCCTACCGCACCCCGGACGGCCAACCCGCCGTTGTCACCACGGCGCCCAAGCTTGATGACGCCACTCCCTTCCCAACCCTCTACTACCTCACGGATCCCCGCCTGACCGCGGAGGCCAGCCGTCTCGAGGTGGCGCAGGTGATGAAGTGGATGGAAGCGCGCCTTGGCACTGACTCCGAGCTCGCCGACGACTACCGCGCCGCCCACGAGCACTTCCTGGCAAAGCGCAACGCCATCGAAGATCTTGGCACGGATTTCTCCGCCGGCGGCATGCCCGACCGCGTGAAGTGTCTCCACGTGCTCATCGCCTACGGGCTTGCCGAGGGCCCGGACCACTTCCGCCTCGGCACCGAGGCCGTTGCACTGGCCGCTGACCACGGCAACCTGCGCGGCACCGCCATCCCGCAGGACTGGCCGACAAGCGAGGAACTCGGCATTGTCGAGGCTGTCAACCAGGCCGTGAAAGAGATGACGGGGGAGGAGCTGCTGTGACCGAAGCGGCGAGCCCCCTGCGCATCGCAGGAGTCGATTGCGGCACCAACTCCATCCGCCTCCTTATCGTCGAGGTCAACCCGGACGGAACCCTGACTGAGATCTGTCGACGCAACACCATCGTCAGGCTCGGCGAGGGCGTCGACGAGACCCGCGAGCTCAAGCCCGAGGCGATTGAGCGCACACGCGTCGCGCTCGCCGGCTACGTCGATGAGATGGAGCGCGAGGGCGTCACGCGCGTGCGCATGGTCGCCACCTCCGCGATGCGTGACGTGGTCAACCGCGACGAGTTCTTCGGCATGACGCGCGCCCTTCTTGGCCGCATCGAGCTGGGCAAGCATGCCGACATTATCAGCGGCGAGGAGGAGGCGAAGCTGTCGTTCACCGGCGCAACGGTCGATCTCGACCCCGCCCGTGGGCCCGTATGCGTCATCGACCTCGGCGGAGGCTCCACGGAGTTTGTCACCCCGAACGGCGCGGTATCGACGCAGATGGGTTGTGTGCGCCTCACGGAGCGCTTCTTGCACTCCGACCCTCCCACGGAGGCGGAGATCGCCGAGACGCGCGCCTACGTCCGCGACATCCTCAACGGTGTCGCACCGCTTCTCGACGACACCCGCACCGTTCTCGGCTGCGCCGGCACGTTCACCACCCTATCGGCACTGACCCAGAGGCTAGAGACCTACGACCCGGAGCGCATCCACATGGCGGAGCTCTCCTTCGAGGACATTGAGGCGACCACGGCAGCGCTGCGCGAGCAGACCTCCGATGAGCGCCGCGCCAACCCGGTTATCCACCCCGGGCGTGCTGACGTGATCGCCGCCGGCGCCGTCATCGTCGAGGAGATCATCGCGGTGGCTCGAGTGCGCGCAGGTGCCACCAGCATGGTGGTTAGCGAGAAAGACATCCTCGACGGGATTGTGGCGAGCCAGCTCTAGAGCGGCTTAGTCCTGATCCGGCTCGAGGATCTGGTCGGTATCCTTGCCGCGCTTGAGGTTCTTGATCTCACGCATGCGCGGCTCCGGGTCGAGCTTGTTAGCGATAGCCTTGCGGCCCGAGCGCACCACCTGCTGGGTAACGGGGGAGTTGGCTACGGCGCGGCTCGCGCTGACGATCTGGTGGTAGCGCTTCCTGCCTGCCTTGGTTCCGAACACGTACCCGGCGGCGGCGCCGACGACGAATTGAATCATGGGCGCCATGGTACCGAAGGGCACCAGCGCTGCAGGTTCCTGGCAGTGACCTGTAAAAATGGTGTCGATGCCGTAGCATCCAAGGGGTCTTACACGGCGAACAGGAAGCGCGAGGTAAAAATGCACGCCGCCAAACCGAAGATCATGACTGTGTACGGGACTCGCCCGGAAGCAATCAAGGTCGCACCAGTCATTACGGCACTGAAAGCAGACGACCGGTTTGAGCCCGTTGTCGTCTCCACCGGTCAACACCGTGAGATGCTCGAGCAGGTGAACCAGAGGTTCGGAATTGAACCGGATCACGACATGTCGTTGATGAAGCCGGGACAATCTCTCAACGAGCTCGTGTCTCGAGCCATCGCCGGCCTCGAGTTGATTATCGAGGAGGAGCGCCCCGACGTCATCATCTCGCAGGGGGACACAAGCACCGCGATGGCAGCGGCTCTGGCTGGCTTTCACCGGGGGGTCAAGATTGTTCACCTGGAAGCTGGCCTGCGTACAGGAAAAATTTTCTCGCCGTTCCCGGAGGAGGCGAACCGCAAGATCATTGGGCAGGTCGCTAGCCTCCACCTGGCGCCCACTGCAGAGTCCCGAGAAAACCTCGATCGGGAGAGCTTTCGCACGAAGGACATCGTAGTCACGGGCAATACCGTCATCGATGCACTGATTGCTGCCTCGCAATGGAAAGTCGAATTTGAGGATGAGCGTCTGCGAGCCCTGACGGGAACTGAACAGCGTCTCGTGCTCGTCACTACCCACCGCCGGGAGAATCTAGAAGCGATGAAGGAGATCGGTGGCGCGGTCCAGGATCTTGCCAAGGCTTATCCGGACCACGTCTTTGCGCTTCCGTTGCACTTGAACCCCAAAGTTCGTGACGCAGTTCTTCCTGAGGTCGAGCACCTGCCCAACGTGATAATTACTGACCCGTTGCCCTATGACCAGTTCACGGCCCTGTTGAGCCGAGCCTACTTGGTCCTCACAGATTCGGGCGGTGTCCAGGAGGAGGCGCCTTCCTTGGGTAAGCCGGTCTTGGTGATGCGAGACAACACCGAGCGCCCTGAGGCTGTAGTAGCCGGCACAGTGAAGCTCGTTGGTACCGATCGAGACCGCATCGTTGCTGAAGCCACTACGTTGCTGGACTCCGACGCTGCGTACAAAGCAATGGCTAACGCCGTCAATCCGTACGGGGATGGGAAGGCCGCAGCGCGATCAGTGGCAGCGATTGCGGAGCTCGTCGGCGTAGGGGAGAGGATTGCCGAGTTCTCTCCGGAGCTCTAGAACTGCTTGGTGTTGCCGCTCTCTGCGGCAACAAAAAACCCGAGGTATGTGCCTCGGGTTTGTCTGCTCCTCCAACTGGGCTCGAACCAGTGACCCTTCGATTAACAGTCGAATGCTCTGCCAACTGAGCTATGGAGGAATATTCATTTTGTTGCGGATGCTCTCTGCAACGAATTGAAACTTTAGCGAGTTAAGTGAAATCCGACAAATCGGCAGTTAGAAGGCTCTTTTTGCGGCATTTGTTAGAGCGTGATCGAACTTCCAGCTGCGTGATGTTCTGCTTGTAACAAACGAGTGGTGCGATTCGCTACATGTGTAGAGTTAGAAAAGTTCCTACTAGAAAGGTGTGACATGGCCAACGGGGTTGAAGGTTCAGCCGAGTTCGGAAGCGTTTGTGTGGTGGGCCTGGGGTACATCGGGCTCCCCACAGCCGCATTCATTGCCTCCAAGGGCATTAAGGTGACCGGTGTTGACGTCAATCCCCAGTTTGTGGACAGTATCAATCGAGGTGAGGTTCCGTTTGTCGAGCCGGGCTTTGACAGCTTGCTGAAGCGAGTCGTGGATGATGGTTTGCTGGTCGCCCAGTCAGAGCAGGTCCCCGCCGATGCTTACATCGTGTGTGTGCCCACCCCCTTTGCTGAGGGGTACAAAGTGGACACCAAATACATTGATTCGGCTGCCGATTCCTTGGCTCCCCACCTTCGCCCGGGTGCTCTCGTCGTCCTTGAATCAACTTCGCCTCCTGGAACGACACGTGGCATGGCGGAGCGCCTCATTGAAAAGCGCCCTGATCTCTCGCTCGACGAGTCGCAGGACAATGCGATCTTCGTTGCGCACTGCCCCGAGCGCGTTCTCCCCGGACGGATCATGGAGGAGATGGAAAACAATGACCGCGTCATCGGTGGTCTAACTCCGAAGGGTACCGAGCTAGCAGTGGCGTTGTACTCCACGTTCTGCACCGCAGAACTCCACGAGACAGATGCCACCACCGCTGAGATGGCAAAGCTGACCGAGAATGCCTTTCGCGATGTCAACATCGCTTTCGCAAATGAACTCTCGCTTATCTCTGACGAGTTGGGAATCAACGTTTGGGAGCTGATTGAGTTAGCTAATCACCACCCGCGTGTGAACATTCTCCAGCCTGGTCCCGGTGTGGGCGGCCACTGCATCGCGGTCGATCCGTGGTTTATCGTTTCGTCGGTACCTGAGCAGGCACGACTGGTCAGAATGGCCCGTGAGGTCAATGATGGGAAACCAGGATGGGTGCTTAACAAGGTAGAGGAGGCGACGGCGGGGATCGATAATCCTGTCGTCGCGGCACTTGGTATCGCTTTCAAGAACGACATTGATGACCTGAGGGAGTCACCTTCTCTCGACATTGCCCGTAGATTGGCTGAAACTCACCCAAGCGCTGACGTCCGAGTGGTAGAACCGAACGTCACGGAGTTGCCGGAAGTTCTCGCACAACTACCGAATGTGGGCAAGTATGAGTTGGAGGATGCAGTCCGGGAGGCAGATATTATTCTGCTGCTTGTGAATCACAAGGAGTTTATTGAATTCGATCGAGCAAAGCTTGGCTCGCAGACTGTGATCGATACAAAAGGTATCTGGGGCTAGGTTCAGGGGAAGAATGTGCGGGCAGGCTTTCTGGTTGAGAAAGTGAAGTGGCTGTTGGAGGAAGTGACTGCAAGCCCCGAGTAGCGTCCATCTCGAACGGTGGCCCCTCCTCCCCGTAGTGGTATCTTAAGAAGCAAAGACTAGGGTGCGAGTCAGGAAAGTTGGTAATGTGGAAATACTCCTCATTTCGCAGTACTGGCTCCCTGAGAATGGTGTTCCCCAGCGTCGGGGAGCTTGGCTGACATCAACGTTTTCTGCGTCTGGTTGCTCAGTGAGGGTTGTCGCACCACCCGCCCATTACGACAGGACTCTCACCATCAGACGGTGGTTTCATCTAAGGGGATGGCGATCGTCGTCCCGTACTGAGACTGGATTTTCTGGTGAGAGGATTTATCGAAGCGGCTTCTTTCCCGCAAACAATTCACTCACGTCTCGAGCACTAAACCAAGCTTTCGTAGCTCTATGCCAAATTGCATTTATTCGGGGGAAGAAGTCGTTTCCTCCGGACTATCAACCCGACGTCATAGTGGGAACTGTCCCGGCGCTTCCAACCGCAGCTGTGGCATGGGTGGCGGCGCGTCATTTCGGGGTACCGTACGTCATCGATCTACGAGATGCATGGCCTGATTTGTTGCAGCATGCCCGAAAATGGAATCACGGAATAGGAGATGCGTCTCTCAGGGAGCGAGTTCTCTCAATGGGGCCTCTTCAAGTGATGTCAAAGATCACCAGCTGGGTACTTAACAGTACGTTGGTGCATGCAGCCGCGGTTGTCACGACCTCATCTGAACTAGCTGAGAGCTTAAGGGGTCGATTTAGGGAGAACGGTAGAGACCGCGAGGTACCGGTCTTCACGATTCGCAATGTTTTTCCGGTGGCTACGCCCTTTCGCAGAGTCGCGGTTCCCGATCGAGAGGATGGAACGTTTCGAGTTCTCTACGCAGGGACAATCGGTAGAGCGCAAGACCTCGGAAATGCCGTTGAGGCCGTTCGAATTTGTGTGCGTCGCGGCATGCCAATTCGGCTCCGCTTGGTTGGCAACGGTGCCGCCAAAAGGGAGCTCCGTGCCGCTTCTCAGGACTTGCGAGAATTCATTGAATTCCACTCGCGGCGTCATGCGGATGTGCTTGATGACGATTACCAGTGGGCTGATACCGCCCTCGTTCACCTTGCAGACTGGGAGCCGTTGACGCGTACCGTCCCTTCCAAGCTCTACGAGTTGGCTGAGGTTGGCGTTCACATTTCAGGTGTAGTTCAAGGGGAAGCCGCAGATTTGATAACCTCCCTGGAGGCGGGCAGCGTGGTCCAACCCGGTGAGCCAGAACAACTGGCTGACCTCTGGTGCTCCCTAGCCTCAGACCGCAGTCAGCTCAACGTAGGAGGCCGAGCGGGTATGTGGGTTTTGGGCCAACGTGAACGAGTCACACCTGAAACACTCAGAAGGATTCTGAAAGCATGCAGGGTCGATCACACCACGGGCTAGAGAAACTTAGTTTTCGTTTGATGTCACTCGAACAAGCTTCGAGGGCCCTAGTTGCGATGACTTTGTCAAACCCAAAGGCAACTTCGCGTCGCGTTCGAGAATTCCTCCGGCAATCGTATGCCGGGGAGGTGCTTCGGCGTTATGGCCTGGAGAAGCTTTTGATAGATCATCCCACCGGGCAGAAGAGCCAGATTCAACAACTAGTGGATGAGGGGAAACTCTACGAACTCCTCGGCGCAAAGTCTCCTTACACTTTTCGACCCCGTACATGGAGTGATCGAGCTGCTTTGCGGCGAGCGGAGGAGCGCATCTCGGCTCTCACCCAGCACATTCCACCTGCAGTGAATCCTGGGTCCACTTCTCCGGCTGAACCTGCCGTAAGAGTATTATTCTTCCTAACCAATAGTCTTCCGTATACCCAATCCGGCTACACATTCCGTTCGCATTCCTTGCTGTCGGCTCTCAATGACCGCGGTTTGGTTGCTTCCGCAATTACGCGGTACGGGTATCCATTGGTTGTGGGGAAGATGCCAGGAACACGGTATGAGTCGTTCTCGGGAGTGACCTACATACGCCAAATTGAGTGGCAGTATCCCCGTAGCCTAGAGCAACGGAGAAATGCATCGATCAAGATGCTGATCGAAGCAGCGGTGGCGAGCAACGCTCAGGTCCTTCACACAACAACCGATTACAACAATGCTCTGGTGGTGTCCGCCGCAGCTCGTGCCCTAGGCATCCCGTGGATTTATGAGGTAAGGGGGGAGCTGGAAAACACGTGGCTGTCACGTCACGCCCCAGAAGATCAGGAGAAGCTGAAAGAATCTGATTTCTACAGGCTGGCTCGTGCTCAGGAAACAGCAGCAATGTTGGGCGCTGACGCTGTCATCACTCTCAGCCGAGTCTCACAAAGGAACCTTGAGGCTCGCGGTGTATCTGCGGAGAAAATCACCGTGGTTCCCAACGCGGTAGAGGATCATTTTGTCGGGATGGAAACCGACCCAAACTTGTTGAGGCGAGAGTTGGGATTGTTTAGACCTGCTGCTCAGGGTGGCCCTTCTATTGTCGTCGGAACCGTCAGCTCGATTGTTGGCTATGAGGGACTAGACCTTTTAATAAAGGCTGCCGCATCGTTGCCGCACATTGGGGTACTTTTGGTCGGCGAGGGGGATCACAAACCTGTTCTCGAGAAGATGGTGAAGAACTTGGGCATCGGAGACCGTGTGATTTTCACCGGTCGCAAGCCCAATGAGCGGATCTGGGAATGGTATGGCTGCTTGGACGCATTCGTTGTTCCAAGGCACAATACTGAAGTCTGTCGCACCGTCACGCCAATCAAACCGCTCATGGCGATGGCATTGGGAATCCCTGTTATCGCTAGTGATCTTCCCGCATTGAGGGAGATCACCGGTAATGTGGCACGCTATTTCGAACCTGAAAATGTGGAGGCATTAGAAGCGGTACTGCGGGAAGTAACTCCGCGACGAAAACCCAATAGTGAGGCTGTCTCATGGGCAGAGATGCACACATGGCAGAGTAATGCTGACCGGTTGGTCGCAATGTACAGCCGACTGGTTTCTCAACACAGCCGCGAACAGTAGGAATTCGTGGCATTCTGAAAAGAATGGTGTCAGAGCCAACGAGAGAACTTCCCGCAGCGCGAAAGGTTATGTGCATGAGCTACGACGCTCCTCCAGAGATTCAGAGCTTCTTGCCTCAGCTCAATCCTGAGCGTTCTGCAGAGTCGGTTCGTACTTTTCTCGGCAGTAACCGCATCTCCTTGGATGTGGGAGTCTTCGAAGACTTTGACGCGAAATCGTTCTTCTCGGTCGAACGCGATCGGTCATCCGGCCGCAAAGCCCACGCTTGGTTCTTTCTGAGAGAGTGGACATGTGCCCGTGACCACCTTGAACTGGATCAGATCCGGGGAATTCTTGAATCGTTCTCGGTTATCTACCCTTATTGGCGAGAAGCATCTGCTCACCCGGGTTCAATGGCGTTCCATGACGAAACGACGGCACAACGACTTATCAACGCAACATATTTTTTCCGGGTGTACGAGGAAGTCATGGCGCCTTCACTTCGCGGTCTCCTGGAGCGCCGGATCGCGGAGGACATCTCCTTTCTTGAAAGCGATCAGTTCCACGCGGGGTTGAACAACCACGGAATGTTTCAGGACATTGCGCTGTTGGTGGCGTTTAGCTTAGGGTTTGCGTCAGCTGATGCCGAAAGCAAGGCAGTCGGGCGTTTGGTCAAGTATTTCGACATGTGTTTTACACCCGATGGAATTCACGTGGAGAATAACCCCACGTACCACGTCATGGTGTCGAGGTACCTCAGTCAGACCGCGAAGTACTTGCGTGCCACCAACCGCTCAGAGCATCTGAGGCACGTCACACAGGTCCTATCCAAAGCGGACACTTTTGCTGCGTTCTGCACGCTCCCAAATGGGGAATTCCCCCCAGTGTCGGACACGAGAGTTTCGCTGAATAAAGCGGGGACAGCGCGACGAGTGTTTGGAGAAGGGGCGTTCCTTGGCGCGGTGACCCGAGGGAAAGCCGGGAAGCTTCCGGCGCGGACCGAGTTCATCGCAGCGGAGAGCGGCTACGCCGTTTTTCGCAGCGGTTGGAGCAGTACGGACCGGGTGGCGTTCTTCAGCGCGGCTTATAACAATGATTTCCACAAACACTCAGACGAGCTGAGTCTCTACATATTTGACCACGGTCGCGCGATCTTCGCGGAAGCAGGGCCAAATGGTTACCAGTACAACGACCCGTTGACTGCATATGCGTTCTCAAGTTTCGCCCACAATACACTGCTGGTGGATGGAAACGGCTTGCCCCGGATCGACCGAAAAGCACATCTCACGACTATGACAAGTGTCGGTGAGCAGAAAGTGGAGGGACGTACTCGTCGGTTTGACGGTGTCGACTGGAAGCGTACGGTTGACGCTTCGAAGTGGGCCGAATGTGGGCATATTTCAATCCATGATTCGGTGAACTCTTCGGAGAATCATACCTATACCTTCCTCTGGCACCTCGGCCCAGAAGTCGTTCCCATCGTTCGCGGCAATTTCATTGAAGTCTTCGCCGAAGACAGGCGCACGAAGATTGCCGAGCTTTCTGTAGGCGGTTCCGCGATCGCGGGTGTTCGCCATGTGCGCGGCCAAATGAAACCAAATGTTCAGGGTTTCGCGTTCCCCGCCATGGGTAAGGCCGTGGAGGCTTCGGCAATTGAGATCGATGTGAAGGGATCTTCAGCGAACCTTGTCTGGGAATTACGCACCAAGGGCTTTCTTATGCGAGAACGGGGAATAACACCCGCTTCCAGCAAGTGGAAAACTTTTGCCGGGGAAAAGGTCGTTCGCTATTTAGTGGACTGGGACGACCAGTCGACTCCCCCGGAGCGTCTTTTGGTGGTCTTCTCCGCTGTCACCGCAAAGTACGATTTCACGTACAATTATCGCGCTTCGCTGTTAAATTTCCCAGGAGCAGTCGCCTATATCATCGACGACTTCGGGGATCAAGGTTCTTACTATGCGGCGAACGGTCGAAATTTCGCTGAATTCCGAAGCGTACAAGGTGCCCTCAATCATATCGTTTCCAATTTGGGGCTATCGATGGACCGAGTTATGACACTAGGGTCGTCCAAAGGGGGATCTGGAGCAATACTTCACGGCGTCGCTGCAGGGGTGAGCCATGTCTTTGCTGGCGCCCCGCAATACAAGATTGGATCGTTTACATCGAAGCCACACCCGAGCATTCTGCGCTACCTTGCAGGCGGGACTAGTGAAGCGGATGTGGCATGGGCAGACGGAATCATGCGAAGCGTTCTAGAATCGGGAGAGCGCAGCACGCCCATATCCATCGTCGTTGGTAAGCGAGATGGTCATTTTCGCCATCACGTAATCCCGTTAGTGGACGAGGCAGAAGCGCTTGGTTACCCGATTCGATTGCTCGGTTTGCCTGGCACTACCCATGCCGAATTGGGGGGTGTATTCCGACGGTTCGTGGATTCGATTGGTGCATCACTCACAGAGGGAACCGCTGTGCTCCCGCACGCCTGTGCAGTTAGCCCCGCCGACAAACTCTTTGGAGTTGCAGTTGATGCACCCCGCGAATCGGATATATTCGGGCGGTTATTCCGAAATGGGGAAGCGCACGGTCCCCTGCAAAGAGCCAAGGACGGGATTTTGGAATGGAAACTCGAAGAATCTGGGCTTTATAGAGCCCGCGTTTACGTCGATCAGCATGACGGGCAGGGCCGTAGAGCGTTTGGAACGCCAGCGCAGAGGTTTTGACACCAGAGAATACTCCGAGAGGCGCTCGATTGATGTCAGGTAATGCACCTCATTGGCGCCGCTCCATCGACACCGAGTTGGTGTCCGAGGCTCCATGGTTGTTCGCCCAAAACATAGGCCTGTCTAGGCAAATACACGACAGACTCTCGGTGAGCGCGGACTGTGAAGGCAGACCAGCCCGGAGACGGCTGATAACGGATTGGCCCCGTGACACCGCTGGGGAGCTGTTGTCGGCTATGCCATATGCGACAAATTGAGCGTCGATATGAGCGCGGATCTTGTCAATCGCGACAAAATCCAGTACTTTTTCGGCACCCGAACGGCTTACGAGGTATGCGTCCAAGCCGATTCCGTTGAGTCGCTCATCCCTGATTCCTAAAATCTCCCACGGGGAAGTGAATCCTTGGGTGGCAAGCTGGGGACTCCCGTACTGTCGGGACACTCTCTCGTTGAGAAAGACGAAATCGGCGTCAAGTCGCTCCAGAGTTTCCTGGAAGGCAGACCAGTGCATGAACGGCGCGGCGTCATCTTCGAGAACCAGCAAGTGCTCGTCCTTTTTGGACAGGAAGTCTTCGAGAACTCTAATGTGGCTGAGCGCGGTTGCAATAGCGCCCGCGCCATGAATAGATGTGACGTCGGAATCACTACCTAACTCACGCAGCGCGTAGAAAGGTAAGTCCCGACCATCGGTGGCTTTGAATCTGTGCGGAGAGTAGCCACCCAGCCCCAAACTGCGACGTGCGATATCCCATTTTCTGTCATCACGATGCAGGCTGATTACCTCAGTTCGGATCGGGCATGAAACCTCATCCTCCCCCGACTCGAAGCTTTCGAGCCTATCGACCAACGCATTCCGTACTGGTGAATCAAGTGGGATCTGCTGGATCCATCGTCGTGCTTCGCCGAGGACAAGGTTGTCGACGGCCAATCGACTCCACTGTTCCACTAACCAAGGTGTGGTTTCGAGGATGTGTCTAGCGCGACGCGACTGTACCGCAAGTTGATCAAACTCCCCCAATGCTGCCAGGGACTGGCCCAGCAAGAGGAGAGTGTATGAGTCAGGGGCCGGGACATTTGTCAGGTTTTCGAAGTAGGAGAGGGCGCGGTCGTATTGAGCTTCGCGCCGGCAGGCTGCTAGTGCGTGCAGAGTAAGGTCACGAGCCGGCACTCCAGCAGAAATTTTGTCTTTGACAAAGCTCAGAACCGCCTCGAGTCCCCAAACGCGGTGGATGTACCGGACGGCAAGAGGAATCAGCTGCCTGCGGATAGCAGGCTTGACATGCTCGAGTCTGATGGCCGCCTGCAAAATCGCGTCCGCAAGGGTGTTGAATTCGGGGTTCTCCGACAAATTTCCTGGTGACGAAAGCAATCGTGTAGCTCGCCGGATTTCGGCGGGATCCGAAATGATTCTGTCAATGTTCACTACGTATTCCTTATCCCAGCCTTGCATTTGATTACTAATGAGGTATCCGCTGATGGCGGCCGCGATTATCTTTGCGTTGACGTCCGTCGGAGAATATCAAATTCGGTTGACGGAACTCCTGCTGAATCCTCCTCAAGACCTTGTTGGCGGTGACGCGATCCCGCGCTGCAATGGCTTTGCTCCATCGGGAGTACTGAGCGCAGACGAAATCAGATGGGCCATCGACCACCAACTCGCCTTCATTGAGCCACAGCGCTCGAGAGCATGTGTCCGTGATTGCTGCTGGTGCGTGCGACACGACGAACACTGTTGAGGCTCCTTCGAGGAACTTCGCCATCCTTTCTTGGGCCCGTGCCGTAAAAGTTGTATCGCCTGTCGCCAGTGCTTCGTCCACCAGCAATATCTCGGGGCGTACTGCGGTCGCAATGGAGAATTTCAGACGGGCGCCCATCCCTGAAGAGTACGTTCGCAAAGGTCTATCCACAGCTTCTCCGATGTCTGCCCAATCCGCGACAGATTGCTCAATCTCTGCGACTTTTTCGGGAGGTAACCCGCTTGCCAAGAGCCCTAACCGAATATTTTCCATACCGGTGAGATGCTGCTGCAAGGCAGCACTCACGCTCAGCAACGATGGGCGGGCAGACACCAGAATGTCTCCTGAGGAGGGATTTTCGTGCCCGGCGATCATGTTGAGCAGAGTGGACTTGCCGGATCCATTCTTGCCGATGATTCCGACAGCTTCTCCTTTTTCAGCAATGAAGCTCAACGGTTTTACTGCTTGAACTGAAGTCCCTTTTCTTCTAATCCCGGCACCGACTTCGCTTCCGTCTCTCCGGGTCACAAAGGTCTTGGACACCCCCCGGACCACGACGGCTGGATTACTTGACACCTGCATAACGATGCTCTTCTCCCCAGAAATAAATAAGTCCCACGAGAAAAGTTGCCAACGGCCATATCACAACTGATGACAGTGTCAACATCGACGGGAAATCACCATCCAACACCAGTGTACGAACGCAATTTAGAAACTGGTAGAACGGATTGAATTTTAGGATTGATGCCAGCGCCTCATCGTGAACGAAATGCTCAATTGGCCAAAACACCCCCGAGGTGAAGAACAAGATTCGAGTTACAACCTGGATGAGGGAGCGAAAGTCCGGAATGAACGCGGTAATTCGCGCGACAATGAGAATGATTCCCACGATGAACAGATGAAGTAACAAATAAACAGGCAGGACGAGAAGTACAGTCCAGCTCGGTGGTTTTCCATGCTGCGAGAGCAATGCGAAGACCACAGCCAGGATGGCAGCGGGCGCGTTGTCGTAGAAGAGACGTAATCCGGTCGAGATTGGGACTGCGGCCTTGGGAAAGTTAAAAGAATTGAGCAGCCCTCGATTGCGTTGTATCACTAGGGCGCCTGCGTTTAAACCTGCACTCACAAATCCGAAAAAGGTGACACCGATTATGAGAAAGCCGATAAAATTGTCGACTCCACGGTTGGTTTTCAAGATTAGTCCAAAAATGAAAGCATACAGACCAACCTGAATGGCGGGGTTGAGAAATACCCATGCGTATCCCAGCAGCATACCACGGCCCTCGGACATCGATCGGGCCTTGGCGTCGCGGGCTATGAAAAAACGGGTTTTCCAGAGACTAGTGACGTACGCGGGCAAGTTTTCGCGCGCACGAAGCGGTTCCAAGCCCGCAATATTAACCATGACTGCAGGAGCCGCGGAACGCCGGTTTTCTTGGGGGGAATCGTTCGTCACGCTCGATGTATCCAACCTTGCTCCTCGTTCAAACTGTTTCTCTCATAGTAGACGGTCATCCACAGAGCGGAAGACAGCGAGTGCACCGAAAGTCGTCCTACAACCGACCGGAAACATCCCCCATTCCGTGATGTGCAGCGATGCCTCTTGCCGTCCCTCCGGGTCGGTTGAGGGAGGCAGGCCCGCACTGCTTCAAGCGCCAAAAAGTAGGGGGAGACTAGCATGTAGGTCACTGATATCTCAGAGCCCCGTGCGGGATCCGTCCTGGCAGCACTGTTAGCCGAACCGTAGTAAGGATCAGAATTTGTTCCCTGAAGAGCACCGAAGCGTCGAAGATCTGCGAATGCTGCAGATCGCCGAGGCGATCTCGAACCCGGATGGTCCGTATGCCACGTTGACAAGCTTGAATGGGAAAGATCAACTTCAGGAGCTAGCTCGGCTGGAAGTTGAACGCCAGAAGATGCGACGAGATTTGGACCGGGCGCAGCAGAAAGTGAAAGACCTGGAAAGGAAGGTTGCCACGCTTCAGTCTGAAGCTAAGCAAGCATCTCTACTCGTGAAAAACCTTCGGCAGTCTAAGTCGATGAAAATTGGTCGGGCTCTAACTTCTCCGGTTCGCAGTGGCCGGAATGCCGCGCGGGATCCCAAGGGAGAGGCAAAGAAGAGCCTAGAAACGTTCAAACGTGCTGGCAAGAGGCTGCGTGCTATTATGCGGCGAATTGATAATTGGTTGCGACGACTCTCCTCCCGAATCACTCTTGGAAACGGTATCGCTATTACCCGGGAATCGCACGTGGTTGCACCGCCGCGGGGTTCGGCCGATCCCTCTATGGCTCCTGAGAAGCTACGAACCCCTGAGAGCTTTGAGCGGCTACTCAATCAAATGTGGTACACCGAGGGCAGAATCGAGGCGTCGGCCAAGCTGGTAAAGGACAATCCCGAGCTTGCGGAGAGAAGTTCCGAGAAGGCCCAGATCCTATCCCGACAAATTCTAGGCGTTTCTCGTATGGACTATTCGGTTCTCGTTCCGCCTCGCAGCTTCGGGGCCGCGTACGTTCCAGAACCGAGCCGCGTCCTTTATTTCGTTCATCAGACGCCCGTTTTCAACTCGAATGGGTACTCTACACGCACCCGGGGGGTGGCCAAGGGGCTCCGAAGCCAGGGGGTAGATGTCGTTGTAGTTGCACGGTCGGGTTACCCGTGGGATTCGAGTACAGACGTTTCTAAGCCGAGGCCGATTCGATATGTCAAGGAGCTTGACTCGATACCGTACGTCCATCTCACCGGCGGCAATCTGAATCGAGATCCGATCGACCAGTATGTTCTCCAGTGTGCAGATGCGTTCGTTCGGGAAGCTCGGATGCAGCGGCCAACGGTAATTCACGCCGCGTCGAACTTCCGCACTGCTCTTCCTGCACTGATCGCAGCTCGGAGGGTAGGGGTTCCTTTCGTCTATGAGGTGCGCGGTTTGTGGGAGCTCACCGAAGCGACTTCGAAACCGGGATTCGAAAAAAGTGAGCGATTCGCGCTCATGAGGGAGCTGGAAACGTTCGTCGCCTCGGAGGCTGATCGGGTTCTAGCGATCACGCAACAGGTGAAGGAGGAATTGGTTGCGCGTGGCGTGGATGCTGGGAAAATCGCAGTGGTTCCGAACGCGGTTGATCCTGACGTCTTTCTCCCGTTGCCTCGCGATGCTTCCTACGCAGCGTCAAAGCACCTTGCCTCCGATGTCCCCGTCATCGGATTTGCTGGGTCGATGGTCGACTATGAGGGTTTGGATCTTCTCCTCGAGGCGGCAGCGATCCTTCGGGATCGAGGGGTGCCGAACCAGATAGTCCTCGCCGGCTCGGGTACTGCGGAGGCAGGACTGAAGAGATTGTCAGTGGAACTCGGACTCGAGGATACAGTCCATTTTCTAGGGCGACTGCCCCAGAACGAAATGCCCCGGCTGCAGTCCACGTTCGACATCGTCTGCTGTCCACGTCGCTCTACACTCGTTACTGATCTAGTCAGCCCGCTGAAACCGCTTGAGGCTTTTGCAGCCTCAAAGGCGACGGTTCTTTCTGATGTTGCCCCAAACCTGGATCAGGCGGGTGACTACGAATCCCGTGCTATCACGTTCCGTGCAGGGGATGCGGAGGACTTAGCTGAAGTTCTTGAACGCGTCATTGGGGACGCCGAGTTGCGGGCGGACTTGGGGCGCACTGCTCGCCTGTGGACGGTGAAGGAACGCTCGTGGGCCACTATCGGCAGCATTGTTAGGGAAGCGTACGGGAGTGCTCGGGAAAACTTCGACGGTGAGCTGTGTCAGGCGGGTTTGTCCCGGCGGACGCAAGACCTTCGGGTCGGCGTCATTGCGGATGAGTTCACACGGGCATCGTTAGAGTCTTCGTTCAATGTTGAGTACCTGGACCGCAACCGGTGGCACGAACAGCTCGTCGCAGAGCGCCAGCTCGATCTCATCATCGTTGAATCGGCGTGGGAGGGCAACAATGGCCAGTGGCATCGCGGTGTCGGGCACTACTCGGAAGAGGAAAGTGCGGATCTGCGAGGCGTGCTTGAAGTGGCACGTGAGCTTGGCATTCCAACGCTGTTTTGGAACAAGGAAGATCCGGTTCACTTCGAACGCTTTGCCCCCAACGCTGCGCTGTTTGAACACGTCTTTACTACCGACGCAAACATGATTCCGCGGTACCACCAGACGCCGGGGCAGCGAAACCAGACAGTTTCGGCGCTTCCGTTCTACGCCCAACCAGAGATTCACAATCCGCTCCCGACCGAACGGCCGTTTCATCAAACCGTCGCGTACGCGGGCTCGTACTACGGTGACAGGTATAAGGAACGGTCGCAGGGGCTCGAGAAGCTGCTTTCTGCAGCCAAACAGCACACGCTGGAGATCTACGATCGGCAAGCGTCGAATCCGGAGTCGCCGTACAAGTTCCCGAAGGAGTATCAGACGTACGTTCAGGGAGCGCTGCCGTACTCGGAGGTAATCAATTCATACCGCACCCATCTCGCACACCTCAACGTCAATTCGGTGATGAATTCTCCTACGATGTTTTCCCGACGTGTCGTCGAAATTCCTGCATGCGGTGGCCTCGTTCTTAGCGCCTATGGCCGCGGCGTTGCAGAAACCCTCGGGTCCAACATTGCGCAGTCTAACCTCGAGGAAGATTATCGGGCGTGGTTGTATGACTGGTCGACCAACCCACGGGGCCGACTCAATGAAATTTGGCGGCAAATGCGGACTATCTACCGCTCGCACACCACTCATTCCGCATTGGCAGTGATGACCAGGACCGCCGGGATTTCCGTGAGGGGTGTTGAGCTGGTGCGCTATGTGGCGCGATTATCCGACTCCCGTCTTTCTAGCGAGGAGCGTAGGGCCGTTATACAGGCTATTCCAGCTCAGTCGGTGCGGCCTCTCGCAGTGATGCGTGATGGGCTCCACGCGGAAGAGGTGCACTGGCTGGAAGATCACGGTATATGCGTGATCGACTCACTTTCTGAAATGCCGGTAGATGTGGACAATTGGCGCGTTTTTGAAGTGATAATTGGGCCGAGGGCGGGTCGAACGTGGGCAGAAGATGTCCTCCTGCCAACAAGATTCGGAGACTTCTCTGAAATCGCCGTCCGTCACTTCGACGACTTCGAGATCGATTGCCCTGTGGTAGAGATCACCCGTGGGGATGAGGCGGCAGACACAAGGCACGGCGGGATAGTCGCCCACGTTGTCGACCTGACTGGTGAGCGGAGTTCGAGCAGTGTAGTGGCAGTTACCCTGCCTTCGGATTCCTACCTCCCAGCGGGTGATGGCTTGTCGCAGGTCGGAACATCGCTGTCCGAAGATGAGGGCCTGGCCGGCAAGACGGTTGTATTGGCTGGCCACGACCTGAAATTCGCACAAGGCATCATCGGAGCACTAGAAGCTGCTGGTGCTCAGGTGCATCTGGATGTGTGGGAAAGCCACACCAAACACGACGATGAACGCTCACTGGAACTACTGAACAAGGCCGATATCGTCTTCTGTGAGTGGGGGCTGGGAAATGCTGTTTGGTATTCGCAGCGAGTACGCAGTGATCAGACCCTCGTCGTGCGAGTCCATTCCCAGGAACTGTTCCGCCCGTTTCTAGAGCAGATTGCTACAGCCTCGGTCGACACTTTTATATTTGTCGGTGAACTAATCAGGACGGCAGCAGTGGAGAGTCACGGAATTCCCCGCAGCAAGACAGTTGTCATACCCAACCCTGTAGATGTGGACGGTCTCACCCACTCAAAGCCACCGTCAGCACAGAAAACCATCGGCATGGTCGGCATCGTTCCCCGTTCTAAGCGACTTGATCGTGCTCTTGACGTCATTGAAATGGTGTTGGAGCAGGATCCTGAGTTCAAACTGCGGATAAAAGGAAAAACACCGGACGACTATCCGTGGATGAAGAACCGGCCCGAGGAAATGGAGTACTACGCGGAGCAGTACCGGAGGATTGACGAAATCAATGCTTTGTTCCCTGGGGCTGTTCAGTTTGATGAGTTCGGGCCCGACATGGCTTCCTGGTACAAAAACGTCGGGGTTGTGCTTTCTGTCAGTGATTTTGAGTCTTTCCATCTGACTATTGCCGATGGGGCAGCGTCGGGGGCTATTCCGGCCGTTTTGAATTGGCCGGGTGCGGATCGGATTTATCCTGCACATTGGTTGTCTGGCAGCACTAAAGAGCTTGCGAAGAGGATCCTGGACCAAGTGGAAGGCATCAACGAAAGCGAGGATTATTCCGCTGCGATTGCGCAGATGGCGGCACCAGTCGTAATGCGCCGAATTCTCGACGTGGTGCGAGGACACTCGCAGTAGGTCCAGTTCTAGCCTGCAGGTTCCGGGCGTCTTTGCCGGCCCTTCCTTCCAGGCCAAGTTGGTCTGCGGATACCGGAACTCTATTCTGTAGGAACAGTGATTTCATAAAGGTGATTCATTGTGCGGGGGCTATAGCTCAGTCGGTTAGAGCCGCGGACTCATAATCCGCTGGTCCCGGGTTCGAGCCCCGGTGGCCCCACCCATATTCTCCCCGTCGATCTCGTTTTGACCGATCCCTGTTAGTAATGGGCCTACAGGTCATTGTGTGTCTCGCCGCTACCTTGGCAATCCCTCTTTGGGGTAAGGCGGGGAAGCGTCGATAAGCATTGTCGCCATCGGCTTGCTCTCGTCCGAGTGCGCCGTAGAGTTTGGTAATTCGCTCTGATCGAGTCCTGGGATGCTTTAGGCCAACGCGCGTTTACCTCGATTTCGCCCACGTTTAGGCCGGTTATCGCCAGATTGGAGATCCTTAGTTTTCCGCTCGATCTGAGGGTTTTTCAACTGACGCAGTTCATGTTCCACTCGCCATAAAGCCAAGCAACTAGGTGGGGAAGCCATCCTGAGTAGATGGGAATTACTTCCAAAAGGGGATCTGATGAAACTCATAAGGATCTCTATTGTGTGATGCTCTCTGACCCTGTTGAATAGTTAGGAGGATATAACTGTTTTTGTGGCACGTTCAAGGAAATCTTTGTGAAGAAAAACTGGATTCGCCCGCTCGTCGCAGCTATTGCGGCAGCGATTGCGGCGAGTGGCGCCGTTGCAATGCCGGGATCGGCTCAGAACGACGGCATGCTGGCAACGAGCGGGAACATCATCGGCGAGTACGGTGGTGCTAACTGTAGTGGCGGACAAACTTGTGTTGAGAAAGTAGGCGAGGAGGCGGAGGTTTCCTGGCAGGTCCAGGGATCTGCGCTTGTGCATTCCTCGGACCATATCCAGACGTCCGAAGGTTTTGCCATCTACGTGCCCGACATCGTTCGCGATGTCACCATTGAGCTGACCCACTACCCGCAGGTGGAGCAGAATAACCCGTTGTACTACACGGCGACGAAGCAGGCTGATGTGCCGATCAATCTGCCCATTGTTGAAGACAACGGTACTGGCGCGGAGT
>NZ_JAYWLR010000009.1:0-84758 GCF_040946405.1 Corynebacterium sp. LK2510
GGGTGACAAAGGCTTGGCTGACATGCGCGTGTGTGTCAGGGAGCTGTCGGTTGTGAAGATGGTAGTAGAAACTCGACGCTGCACAGCCGATGGAATCCCACAGCAAACGGAGTGGAAACGTGGTGCGTAGCGCGTCAACCACATCGGTCTTTGTGACTGTTACTCAGCTGACCTGGGGCGTGCCTGGCGTCTTTTTTACTAATTCCAGCTCCTTTTCCAGCACGGCTTTGTCAACGAGAAGCTTCGCCATCTGCTTGTTTAACTGGGCGGGATCATCAGGCAATGATGTTTCAAACGCTGCTGTGGTGGGTGTGCGCGCGTGTTCTGCGCGTTGTCTTTTGCTCATCAATCCCCATTGTCCCTCGTCGCGGAATCGTTGAGCCCCTGAGTACACGCTCATTTTTGACGTGAGACCACATTTAAGGGCGTTATCAGCTGGGTGCGATCCTTCGTTGAATAAGTTGACTGCGCGCATCTTCACGTCGAACAGGGAGTGCGTCAGTGTGCGGGTCTGCGTGGGTGTGCGGCTAGGTTTGGTGGGCTTACGAGGCCACTTATTAATAGTCCTCCGGCCTGGGTATCCGAGCTCCCGGACTGTCTTTGTGATCGATTGGGTGCGCTTGTAAACCTTCAGCGTTGTGCGGTGTAGGAACGGTTCATAACGAAATCCTCCAAGATTCCGTCCGCATTCTCTTTCGACCCTTAGCCCTACCTTGTTGTCAATGCTCCACACCATCTTCCAGTAACCGGTGCCGCATTGGCGTGAACCCGGGCCCGCGGCGTTGTTGCCTTACGCGATTTGAAGTTCCTGCACGTCGCGCACTGCCTGGAGGAAGTTTTTGATGAGCTGCTGGCGTTCACCCAGGCTCCGAATGGAATGTGGACGAATAACCCTACCGAGCGGCTCAATCGGGATATCCGCGGGCACGCTAATTTCGTGGGAATCCTCCCCAACTGCAACGCCGTCGTCTGCCCTGTCGGAGTGGTACTCGCTGATCAACATGGTGGCTGAAGCCAGCAGTAATGGTAAATGTCGTTGACGAGTCTGTAACAGACTAGGGCGAAGGTAAACATCAGCGTCATCGACGCCGGTGAAGCCGCTTAAGAGATCGCATGAGCCGGTCCCCGTATTGGGCTCGTGGCGGCACTTAAGGTCACCATGCTAACTGCTAATCGAAAAGAGACAACACCCGCGTGGACTTGAGCTCGTTGAAGCGACAAACAACAGCTTTCTGTTGGTATAATATATGACAATGCCTTGGCTCGGCTGAGCGGCACTTAAATGTTTTCTTTCGACTGTATGGGAGCTTCATCTTGGTAACGGGAGTCTACTCTCGCTTCTTCTCTAAGCGATTAGTAATTCTAGCAAGTTTGGTCAGTGCGTCCCTGGGCTTGGCGGGCTGCTCTTTCGCTTCAACGGCCCCCAACGCTGATCAAGCGTCAGAATCGTCACAATCGGCCTCAAAAAGCGGGAGTGAGAAGAAATATCCCCATGCAGATTATGTAAACGCCCTCAGTGGAGTTTCGAAGGAAGAGCGGGAGAAAATTGTAGCGAGCGTGCCGTTAGAGAAGCGGGCGCTGCTGGATAATGCCATAAGCTGGGCTGCGAGCGGAAACTTCTATAGTTACAGCAGCTTTGAGCAGCAGTTCCGTAAGGCTCGCACTGATCCTCAGAGGAACCAGGCTTTACCGAGCTATGAACAAGATTCGACTTCTGGCCCTGCAGATACTGATCTGGTTCTCCGAGCAATCGAGGATAATGTTGACTTTCGCTATTTTGCCTACGAAATGGCCAAGTTTGTCAGAGACCGTGTTAAATACCCGTTCCGCACGGTGTATCGCAATGACGGCTATGAAAGCATTGCACTCAATGAGCCCCAGTTTGAGGCTTGGATGGATGAGTTGCAAATGACAAAAGAAGAATCCGAAGCCGCTCGTAAAAGCCTCGAGTACTTCTTCGCTAAGAATGAGCTATCTTGGCAGGATTACGCGGACAGTTTCGCGGAATCGTATTACTCCTCAAATAGTCATGATTTCTCAACTGAGGAGTTGCGAAATGAGATGACAAAGCAACAATATTCTGAAAAGGAAATTAAAGCGGCTATTAAACATCTGGAAGACACCATCAAATAGTCTTTTGCAACCCTCAGCCCTTCGAGTTTCTGGTTCAAGTTAAAGAGGCAGAGACAGATGTTTCACTCAGCTATTGGCTACGCTTATCCTCTAACCGCATGGCCTCAGGTGTCCGCGAAGATGGATAGTTGGCGACAGCAGATCTGTGGCACCCCGAACGTTAACAGTCAACTATTGTCAGACCTTGCCAACTTGTCTTAAGCCGTTGGTGGAGAAGACTAATGTTAATGATCGGGTTAGGTCGTTGGGCCGCTGATGGCCGTAGCCGGTTCTAAGGACCGTTGCAGCGGTGGACGCCTACTTGTGATGCTAGCGGTTTGTTGGAGTGCAGCGGCCATGACTTCTGCTGGTGTTAACCAGTTGAGGGTTTTACGTGGTTTGTGATTGTGGATATTGGCGATCATCTCTAAATCCTCAGCACTATAGATCGACAGATCCGAGGAGTTCGCCAGGTTACGCCGCAGCCTGCCGTTAGTGTTTTCATTCGTCCCACGTTCCCAGGGTGAGCCCGGATGGCAGAAGAAAATCGGCACATCGGTGGCCATCGTGAAGCGCTTATGCCCGGCTTTCTCCGAACCCTGATCCCACGTGATCGACGACCAGATCGATCTATCCAGCCGTGCAACCATGTGCTGCAAGGCTGTGAGGACGTCTGTACTGCAATGCCCATTGGGCAGGTGTCCTAGCAGGGTAAACCGGCTGACCCGTTCAACCAGGGTGATCACCGCGGATGCGTTTTTTGCGCCCATGATCACATCATCTTCCCAATGCCCGGGCAGGATGCGTTCGTCTACCTCATCGGCGCGGTCATCGATCATGACCATCGCGTCAACGAAGCGCTCAACCCCGCTTGTTCTCACCCGAGTACGCAAGCGTCGTTCCTTGCACCCAGTGGGAAGCTCTAACCCTTGCTGGGCGAGTCGACCTTTCGCGTGCAGGTAGAACGCCTGGTAGATCGTTTCGTGGCTGATGCACATCTCCTGGTCGTCGGGGTGGTCGTGGCGGATCCGGTGGGCTATTTGCTCCGGTGACCATTGTGCCCGCAGCTTGGTCACGACATAGTCGTACAACTGCTTGTTGCTGCTAAGCTTCGTTGGCTTGAGCCGTAACCGACGCCCGGCGGCTTTCTTCTGAGCGGTATCAGGACGGTACGGCCCAAAAGCGTGGTGATTGCGCCTCATCTCCCTGCTAATCGTTGATGCGCTGCGTCCCAGTCGCCGGGCGATGTGGCGGATGGTGTGGCCGTCGCGAATGAGATCAGCGATCATGATGCGCTCATCGATGTTTAAGTACCGAGGACTAATTCGCTGATACGGGTCGATGCCCACCGGGAGGGCGGGCTCAGCCATGCGGCCTTCTTCGATGACATCATCGCGTTCGATTAGGGCGGTCATGAGCTTGTTATACGTTTTGGCGTTGGTGCCGGTAGGGATGAAACGCTTGCGTTGATTGTCTGCTTTTACCAGGCCTTTGTTGAAGTCGTAACCGTCGCGGGGGTTGATACCGACCGCGGTTGACGCGGCGATGATTGATGAGCCGGTCAGACGCAGTCGGAGAAAGTCGATGCGGCGTTCGGTGGCAAGGATGCGTCTTTGTGTGTGACTGAGCCGTGTGTGAATGCCGGCTTCGTAAGCGAGGCGGTAACCCGCCGAGACTGGGATGCCCGTTGTCTGTGCGGCGTGGTGCATGGTCAGGCCATACGTGGTGATGTTTTCGAGGAAGTGTGTGCGTGCGGTGTCAGAGACGACGTCGCGTCGTCGAGGTTGAATGAGGTGATGGTGGTGGGCGAAGTTCAACGCGTGGACGTAGTAGCAGCCGATGTGGCGGACGGCGGCTGCGACGCTGTCACCGGTAAGGAGACGCTTGCGTAAGCGGTTTTGGTCATCAATACTCAGGCAGTGATACGGCCCTGGTGTGGTCATGAAACAACCTTTCTGATGAGAAAGTGTTGCAACGACAACTTGAGACCACGCAATGACATCCCGGGCCTGGTGGTGTGCGCTGTCGGCGCCGGGTTGCTGGAGGATCGTCTGAAACATCGCCGACAATGTCGGCCACTGGGTTTTCGGCACCATCAATAACAGGTTCTTGACGAAATGGGTGCGGCACCGTTGCCAGCTGGCCTGCGGCAGGCAGTTACCCACAGCGGCGTGGATGCCCAGGTGGGCGTCACTGGTGACCAGGTACACCTGATCCAGGCCTCGGCCTTTCAGGTCGCGGAAGAACCCGGTCCACGATGCGGCCGATTCCGCGGTGGCGACCTGCATGCCAAGCAAACTCCCGGTACCCGTCGGCGTTCACCCCGGTAGCCAGCAGCACGCCGGTTTTAACGACGCGCCCGGCTTCACGCACCTTCATGGTCAGCACGTCGAAGGAAACATAGAGGTACGGCCCGGTGTCCAACGGGCGGGTGTGGAAGTCTTCCACTATCACGTCGAGTTCTTTGGCCATGTCGGAGACTTGTGACTTCGATAGGTTGGTGATCCCGAGCGTGGCGACAAGGTTGTTCATGCGGCGAGTGGAGACCCCCCTTTGCGGTAGCAGGTGGCTACGACGGTAGCCAGGGCGCGTTGTGCTCGTGAGCGGTGCTCCAATAACCAGTCGGGGAAGAACGAGTCGTGGCGAAGCTTCGGGATTTTCACGCCGATGGTGCCCACGCGTGTGTCCAGGTCGCGGTGGTGGCAGCTGTTTCGGTGGTTGGTGCGGGTGTCGCTGACGGTGGCGTAGTCCACCCCCGCAGACGCTGTCTGCCCGGGGGGAAAGGATCTGGTTGATGGAGTTCTGCAGCATCTGGCGCATCAGATCCGGGGAGGTGTGGGCGAGCAGCTCATCAAGGTAGGCGGTCTGGGTCGATTTGATTGGGTGCAGCGGCGATCGCGGTTATTCCTTTCGAGGAGATGCAGGAGTTGATTCGAAAGGTTCTGCGGTGGCCGCCTCACACATTCATGAGGCCCCTCACCGGCGGTCACAGATGCACCACGCTAACGGACACAACCTTTGCTCTTATCTGCTCGAGCGGAACAAACCCGTGGCACTTTACTGACGGTGGCAATAAAACCGGGATGGTTCAGTCCTCGGTGGAGCTGGATATTGACTGGACTAGAATGCTGTTCTAGAGTTGAGGCTAGCCTAACCTAAGGCAATAGGGTTACTCTCTCACTTTCGAGGTCATATGGATTCCAAGGAAACAATGGGTGTTGCATCCGTTCTTAAAAACCCGCCTGATGCCGGTGCTAGCGAAGTGGCGGGGACCGACAGCCACCCCGATTATCAGGAGGAGCACCGCGCGGGGAAGGCGGCGATCAAACGTTTACAGCGACCTATTCGAGGCAGGCTGTTGGTGAGCCAGCTTTTGGTAGCTATTTCGGGCGCATTAGCTATCGCCCCTTATATCGCGCTATTTGAATTAGGCGAGATTTTTCTAGCCGGACATCACTCTGGTGCGGTTGATACGGAGAAGGCGTGGTCGGTGGCGTTCTTCTTGGTGTCAGTGTTTTGTCTGCGTCTTTTTGTCTACTTCATCGCTCTTCTGGTGTCGCATTTCGCCGATCTAAAGCTGCGGGATTTGATGCGTCGAAGAATTGTGGACAGACTGGGGAGAGTTCGGCTCTCCTGGTTTACCGAATCTAATTCTGGTGCGTTACGCAAGGCTATTCAGGATGACACCGCAACCGTCCATACGGTTATTGCTCACGGGCCGATCGATCTCTTGAACGCGGTGGTTACTCCACTTATGCTCTTCGCTCTGTCTATCTATGTTGATTGGCGACTGGCGCTGCTGAGCATCGCGACGATCCCGCTATTCGTAGCTTTCTACTCCGTGGCGATGCGTGGTATGTCGGAGAGAACTGCGGAATTGAATGTGAAACTCGACAAGGTTTCGTCAACCATGGTCGAGTTCGTTGCCGGGATCGGCGTAGTAAAAGCGTTTGGTCAGGTCGGCAGAGCACATTCCAGATACTTGGATGCTGCAGAAGAGTTCAACGAGTTTTATCGTGGCTGGAGCTTGCCATTGGTGTCGATGTGTTGTATCGCCCAGTCGTGGATTTCAGTTGCTGTGATCTTGCTAGTGAACCTGGGTGGTGGGGGGCTTCTGCTCCATGCCGGCTATGTGAATGTGGTGCAGGTAATTACGTGCACGTTGATTGCGCTCGTTTTGCCTGGTGCTTTAAATGCGATTGCGAGCATCGGCTGGGCGTATCAGTTGGCAGGCGCGGCCGCAGTTCGCCTCTGCGCCTTATTGGACACCGAAGAGCTTCCATTTCTGGAAAAAGGTGGCGAGCCGAACGGAAACCATGTCTCTATCCGGAACGTTTCCTATAGCTACTCAACTTCAAGTCCAACAGAAACCGTTGCGAAAGCTACAAACTCACTTGCTGTAGACGATGTGAGCCTAGATCTGGCCCCAGGGGCCGTGACCGCGTTGATTGGCCCCTCCGGTTCTGGCAAGACCACGCTAGCAACATTGATCGCTAGATTCGATGACCCATCGAGTGGAGTAATCACGCTTGGCGGTCAAGACCTAAAAGCTCTCGACTCGGCGACTCTGTACTCTAACGTGGGGTTCGTCCTACAAGACCCACAGTTGTTAAACACAAGCATCCGGAACAATATTGCTCTAGGAAGCAAAAGCTGCTCTGATCTGCGGATAACTCAGGCTGCTAGGGATGCGCAAATCCATGATTTCATCATGTCGTTGCCGAAGGGTTACGACACCGTGGTGGGCACGGACACCAGATTATCTGGGGGACAACAGCAGAGACTCGCAATCGCACGCGCATTGGTGAAGGATGCGCCGGTGCTGATATTGGATGAAGCTACAGCCTTCGCAGATCCGGAATCAGAGGCCGAAATCCAAAAAGCGCTAAGTCGTCTTGTGAAGGATCGCACCGTTCTGGTAATCGCACACCGGCCCACAGTGGTCAAAGGAGCAAATCAGATTGTGGTTCTAGAGAAAGGACGAGTCGAAGTGATCGGTACTCACAAGGAGCTACTGCAGAACCATCACTACCGAAAGCTGCTTGCCGAATCCGGCGCTCAAGGAGGGCTGTGATGCGTAAGTTTCTACCGATATCTCGGTATAAGCGGCTGATGGGAGAACAAGCGTGGAGTGATTTTTCGAAAGGCTCCACACTTGGAATGCTCGTGGGAGTGCTCACCGGGTGCTCACTGCTGGTAATGCTTCCTGCATCGGTTGCGCTTGAAACCAGTCAGTCGGTGTGGGGGCTCGACTTCGGTGGCTGGCTTATCGCATTAGCTGTTTTGGCTGCGGTTTGCGTAGTGATCGATTACTACGGCACAAAAACGGGCTACATTGGTGCACTCGGTTTCATGCGTGATGTTCATTATACGATCGGAAACAAAGTTGCCCGCCTGCCGTTGGGCTGGTTTAACGCAGGTTCGGATGGAAGACTGTCTCGCTTAGTTACTCAAGAAATGATGAGCCTTGCGCAGTCGGCGGCGCATTCTCTCTACAAGCTCACTCAGAGTCTTTTTTCTGCACTAGTGATCTGTGTTGGTTCCTGGTTTTGGGACTGGCGCCTAGGCTTGCTGCTTACGCTGGCAGTACCAGTACTGGTTTTGGTGCTGTGGGGTAATCGGAAATTGGTGGACGCGGGCAAGGCTGTGTCTGAGCCGGCCGAGCAGAATCTGTCGCATCGAATCGTTGAGTTCGGTCGTTCACAAGGCACACTGCGATCCGCAGGGATCGGGGCTGACTACCCAGAGCTCGAGCGAGCGTTCGACGATAATGCCCGCCTAGGCCGACGCGGGTTGTGGCTCGAGACTAGCGGAATTGTCCTTTCGGGGGCGTTCACTCAGATCATCGTGGTCGCAATGATTTTGATTACGGTTGCCTCGACGATTTCTGGAAATCTCACGCCGTTGCAAGCGATCGTCACGATAGGCATAAGTCTGAGATTTACCACCCTCCTCGAAGACCTAGGGGCAGCGATCGCTGCGCTTGGTGAGCGTAATCAAATGATGGATCACATCGACGAGATTCTGGACACCGAGGAGTTGCCAGAAATCGAATCCACTCGTGAAGTAACCCGGCCTGGCGCGGTAAGTCTGCGCAATGTGACGTTCGGATATGAACCGAGCCAGCCGGTGGTAAGGGATGTCAGCTTCGATGTTGAACCTGGTCATATGTGTGCACTTATTGGTCCTTCTGGTAGCGGGAAAACAACAATTGCGCGGTTGATTTCACGGTTCTACGACGTAGATGAGGGGCAAGTCCTAGTCGGTGGTATCGATGTTAGGGATCAGCGCATCGAGGACTTGATGGCTCAGTTGTCAATGGTTTTCCAAGACGTCTACTTGTATGACGACACCTTGCTAGCGAATATCCGGGTCGGAAACCCCACGGCCAATGATGAGGAAATCGCCTGGGCGGCAGAGCTTGCTGGGGTAAGCGAAATCGCCGAGAGGCTACCCGGGGGCTGGCAAGCTCGGGTCGGTGAAGGCGGAAGGGTGTTATCCGGTGGTGAGCGCCAGCGGGTCTCGATAGCAAGAGCACTTATTAAGAAGGCGCCAATCGTCCTGCTTGACGAGGCTACCTCAGCTTTGGACGCGGAAAATGAAGCCCACATCGTCGAATCTATGAATGCACTCCGGGAGAGCTCGACGCTCATAGTCATCGCGCACAAGCTCGAAACGGTTAAAAGCGCAGACAGCATTGTTGTCCTAGATGACTATGGCCGAGTAGAGCAAGTCGGTTCTCATACTGAGCTGATCGCGCAGGAAGGCCGATACCGATCTTTCTGGCAATACCGAAATGCAGGCATCGGCTGGACTTTGGCATAGCGGGTTTTCTAACAAGAACTAATACCTAAGTAGGAGAGTATGAGTACAAAAAAGAGGATTGTTTCCGTGGTAGCGACAGTAGTCGCTGGGGCACTAGCGTTGTCTGGCTGCTCAAATGGTAGGGATGTCGCTCAGGCTCCATCTGGCGAGCAATCGTCGACAAGCAAAGCTTCCGAGGAGTTCCGTCTTGGTGCGACGTTTGCTTCTACCGATTCCCTCGATCCTGCTACTGCTGCATCCCCGGGTGCAATGGCCCTGAGCTTTTATCTGTACGACTCCGTAGCACTGATGACCTCTGAGGGGGAAAAGCTGCTGTTGGCAGAGTCTGTGACCCCAAACGAGACTGCAGACCAATGGACGATCAAGCTCAAGGATGCCAAGTTCTCCAATGGCGACGATGTCACGGGCACAGATCTGATTGCTTCGCTGGAGCACCTATCGGTTGTACCTAGCTTCCAGGAGATGTACGGCAACATTGACTTCGATAAGTCATCTGCCGATGGGAGCACCGTCTTCCTAGCAATGAAGGAACCGGCATCAGATTTCCTCGTCTCGTCGTTGGCCATGTTCTCCCCTGTCGCACCTAATGGGGAATTCGACGGGGTCGGTGCAGGTCCGTTCAGCTTTGTCAAGGGGGACCCGACTACCGGCTATACGTTGGAAGCTAACGAGAGCTATTACGGGGGGAAGCCAGCCATCCCGTCGGTTGTGATGAAGAGTATTCCAGATTCAGACTCTCGGGCACGCGCTCTGCGAACTGGAGAGATTGACTATGCCTGGGGTCTCGAACCAGCCTCCATGAAAATCCTAAAGGAATCTGAGGGGATCGCCTTGCCCTCAGGTTCACTGGAAGGGGCGACAATCAAAGAACTGGTTTTGAATACCAGGGTTGCGCCCTTCAATGACCCCGAGGTCCGCCGAGCGGCAAAACTGACCGTTGATCGCCAGAAGATGGTGACGACTCTGCTCGGTGATCAGGGGGTTGTCGGTAATGATCTGGTTGGTATGGGCTACCCAACATATCCGGTGAATATTGAGCAGACGACGGTGAATAAAGACGAAGCTCGTCGGATTTTTGCGGAGAAAGGCGTTACTCAGTTCACCGTGGTGGCATCCGATGTTGCTCCTGGTCTGGTAGCTTCTGCCGAACTAATGGCGCAAGAGTTCAAACAGGTTGGGCTTGAGATGAAGATCGAGACTGTCGATCCACAGTCTTTCTTCTCACAAATGCCATCCTTATATGAAACCTCGGCGTTCACTTTCTACTGGATCAACCGAATGCCACTTACGAACTTGAAGAGTCAAACGTCTGCAACCTCGCTGTACAACGTCTCCGGTTATACCTCAGATACTCTGCAATCCAACCTCGACAAGGCGAGTGCCACTGTCGATGAGAAGGAACAAGAACAGCTAGTGGCGGATATATCAAGCGAGGTTCATGCTCAGGGAGGTGACCTAATCTGGGGCTATCAGAAGGAGACTCTCGCTTATCGTGAGGGGCTTGACGGAGTAGTTATTACACAGTCGATGCCGTGGATTGCTGAGGCCACGTTCACCCCAGTCAGCTAACTATGACACGCCTGAAAGCATGCTTAGACCGCCCGCACTCCTTCCGCGCGTGGGTGGCCCTGCGAATCACTCGTGGCATTGCGCTCTTCTTTCTCGCTACGCTTCTGCTCTTCATGTCGGTGCAGATGCTGCCTGGGGACGCAGCATCCGTCTCCGTTGGAAAGCATGGCACCGTAGCCGTGGAGCATGTCAGGAACGAGATGGGTCTGGACCGACCCTTGATTCATCGATATGGCGAATGGCTCGCCCGGTTCCTCAAAGGCGATCTGGGCAGCTCATTGATTACCGGCGCGCCAGTTGCCAGAGTTCTGCATAACCAAGTGCTAGCAAGTCTGACGGTGGCAGCAATCGTGATGGGATTGCTTCTTGCGGTAACAATCCCGGCTGCTTTCTATTTTGGAGCAACGCAAGGCCGCGTAGAGAGAGCTTTTTCCGGAGCGTCTATTGTGATTAGCGCACTGCCGGAGTTCGTAACCTCTATCGGTCTTCTTGTCCTGGTTAGCCAGTATCTCAGGATTCTGCCGGTGCTATCCAGCCCTGGTGGAGGCGAGACCGTTTGGCGCAAACCGATATGTTTGGTTCTTCCCAGCCTGACTCTATGGGTCATTTGCTCGGCCCCAATGCTGCGGCGTATTCGATCACTAGTTTCCTCCTATGTGATCAGCCCCTACATCAGGGATGCCAGATTGGCGGGTCTGTCCACACCGCGCATTTTGTTTGTGCACTTACTTCCTGCGGTCAGCCCCAGCATTGCCCAGCTGTTCGCCCACACTGTGCCCTACCTTCTGGGGGGCACGGTAATCGTTGAGACTGTCACCAGTTTTCCCGGCATGGGCTACTCTCTGGTCGAAGCCGTGAACTCTAGGGAAACTCCTCTAGTGATGGCCATAGGCACAGTGCTAGTAGGGTGTGCGTTGGTTAGCTACACGGGTGCGGATCTGCTGAAAAAACGTCAAGAACGAATCACGGCGGTGATCTAGATGCGCTCCAAGGTGTGGGCAACCATCGTTACTGCTACTTTCGTGATCGCTCTCTGTGGTCCCTGGTTTGCGCCCTTGTTAGCCGACTCGTCCGTGTCAACTACTGTCGCGTTCGATACTGGAGGTCTTTGGGGTCTAGGAGCAGACTATCTTGGTCGTCCGGTAGCGCCGCAGCTTATCGAAGGCGGACGAACACTACTGTTGGCTTCTCTGGCAAGCGCGGCGTTAGCGCAGCTGTGCGGTGTTGGGATCGGGCTTTGGCTCACAATGAAGCCGTGGGGTTACGCGATAGTCAGATTTGCGCTGGACCTCATTCTTATTCTCCCAATGATTGTAGTTTCTCTAGTTTTCTACGCAGCTGCAGGCGCATCGATTATGGCGGTGATCCCTCTGGCAGCGCTTTTGACCGTTCCCTTTACTTCCCGCTATTACCAGGCCGCGGCAACGCCACTAGTCACGACAGGGTTTTTTGAGCAGGCATTGGTGGCGGGAGATCGACCGATGATGGCAGTGATTCGAGAAGTCCTGCCGGTGCTAAAGAGAGTCATATTGGTCGAGTTTGGATATTCGACTATTACAGCAATTTACATTTTGGCGACTGTGTCGTTCTTAGGCACTCAATCAGAGGAATCCGGGTTTTTGTGGTCCGCTATGGTTTCCCAAAACCTGGTTGGTTTTGCCCTTAACCCGTGGTCAGTTTTAGCCCCGCTTGTGGCCATCATCGCGGTGACACTGCCATTGAACATGCTTATCGATTCTGTACGGGAACAGAGATCATGATTAACGTTGACAAGCTGGCCGTTGGAAACAGATCCAAAAGAATCCTAGACGAAGTGTCGCTGCGGGTTCGACCTGGAGATCGTTGTGCGCTGCTTGGGTCTTCTGGGACTGGTAAGTCAACTCTATCCTTGGCCCTACTGGGTGAAGTAAGCGATGGGTTGACAGTCCGTGGAAACGTAACAGTGTTAGGCCAGCCCGTCATTGTCGATGGCGTACCAGTGGCTGCTAAGCAGCTCCGACAGGTGCGACGTCGTATCGGAAGGCTAGATCAGTCGCCATCGGCTGCGCTCAACCCTGCTCATCGGATCTCCAAGCTCGTAACAGAGCTAGCGCCAGGGTCGAAAGACGTAGTGTCAAGGCGAATGGTCGAGGCCCTTGAGCTTTTCGGTCTCCCCACAGACAAAGAGTTCCTTGATCGATATTGTGGCGAGCTCTCTGGTGGGCAACGTAGACGAGTGGCTTTGGCTTGCACACTTCTGCGTCAACCCGAGCTGTTGATTTTGGATGAGCCTACAGCCGGGTTGGACGTACGTGCCAGGGATGCGACGTTGGAACTCGTACGTAAGCTAGTCAGTTCTTTGGACTCTACGTTGTTAGTGATCACGCATGACCCCGAAGTAGCACACGGATTGGCAAACAACTATTTCGAGATACGAAATAAGAGCATTACGCAGATCCGGCTTCCTGCTCCGAAGCCAGAACCGCCTTTTGTCTCGTCAGTGGAACCTGACGCTCCGAGTCTCCTTCACGTTTCTAATCTGACAGCCGCTGCGCCATCACTGCGAACTCCGCCGATACGACAGCTGAGTTTTGCGGTTTACCAAGGAGAAGCGATTGCGATAACCGGCCCGTCAGGTTGTGGCAAATCGACCGTTGCTAAAACCTTAGTCGGACTATGGCCACGACGAGCCGGAACAATCGAGCTTGATGGAACCATGTTGCCACCTTCCATACGCGACTGGCCAAGACAGCTTCGGGGCGCGATCGGTTGGGTTCCTCAGGATTCGAGCACCAGTGTAAATCCGGTGCTGAGGCTCGGCACCAGTATGCGTCGGGCAGCGGCCAGAAATGCTTGCCTTAAGGAGGACTCTGAAACGAAAAGCAATGAAAGCTGCCAGCGTCTTGGACTCCCAAAGGATTGGGAAGAACGCTATCCCAAACAGCTTTCTGGTGGCCAACTGCAGCGCTTCTCAATTGCGAGAGCGATAGTGGCGGGAGCAAGGGTTCTTGTATTAGACGAAGTAACATCGAGTCTTGACACCGAAACTCGCGATGAGATTTGCGAGCTTCTGAATGAAATAAAACGAACAATCCCGCTGATTGTTATAACCCATGATCCGCATGTTGTTTCTCGAGTATGCGACCGTGAGATCGTACTGAGCTCAGCTACTGGGGCGGCCATCGAGGCGTAAAGACCACGTCCGATAAAGTCGAAGCATGCAAGCATCAGCATCTACAGGCCGAAGAGCTGGGTTGACTCAAGACCGCGTTATCGATGCAGCCCTCTCTCTGTCTGAGGAAGTCGGAATTGATGGATGGTCGATTCGCGACATTACTAAATCGCTTGGTGTGGTGCCATCGGTCGTCTACCACTACTTTCATAACAAAGAGGCTCTTTGTGATGCAGTAGTTGACCGAATATGGGCGAGCATTCAGCTCCCCGATGAGGACAAGGAGTGGAGGGAATGGTTTACGGAAATGGTTCACCAGATTCGTGCCGTTCTCCTTCGCTACTACGGGGTTACTGATCGGCTTGCTCGAGGGAAGTTCACCGAGGGGGCTTTGCCGGTTTTGGATGCGTCCTATCGAAAACTGGAACAGGCGGGTTTCGGCGACCAAATCGCCTTGGTGTACACCATAATTACGAACTCGACGCTGCACGCGATTGGTGCTCGTAATCTACGCACTACGCATCAAAAGGGTGAGCGTCACGACCTCAATGAATTGCTTGATCGCCTCAAACCAATGATGACGAGATCTGTTGGATTGAAAAACATGGTGGAGAGCTATTTCGAGCCTTTGTCTCATCCTGACAATGAAAGCCGGATGTCTGATGAGTATTTTGATCTTCTGCTTAAAGTTGTTTTCGACGGGTTGGAACAAACTTTTCTCCGAGATGGCCGTAATCACGACTAGATAGCCACTTCTTTGGTGCAGTTGTAGGAAGCGGAAAACAGATTCGTGGTCTGTTTTCATCTTCCCGCCGTACCTTTTCGCCGACCCGGAGCCTCGTATCAGATCGAGCGATATACGTAGCTTTGGTTGAGTGGCCGGCCCGTTTTCTGTTGCCCCGGCACGCCCACACAGCCTGCGTAGAATCGGGTGCCATGGCACTGACCTGGACCACCTCGTCGACTCCCGTGGGGGAGCTGTTGCTTGTGACCTCGCCACGCGGCGTGGCTCGCGTCGCCTTCGCTTGCGAGGGCTTCGACGAGGTCCGCCAATCTGTGGCTGCAGCGACGGGGGAGACACTGGTCGAGGGAGAGAGCGAGGAGCTGGAAACACAGCTCGCCGAGTACTTCGCCGGCGAGCGCACAGCCTTCGACGTGGCCCTGGACTGGCGCCTGACCCAGGGGTTCCGAGCCCGCGTGCAGCGCGCGCTGATCGATATTCCCTACGGCGAGACCCAGAGCTACGCCGACATCGCACTTCGGCTGGACAACCCGAAGGCCGTGCGTGCGGTGGGGTCGGGGTGTGCGAGCAATCCGCTCCCTATCCTGGCGCCGTGCCACCGGGTTGTGCGCTCGGATGGGAGTCTGGGAAATTACCGTGGCGGCGCCGCGATGAAGAAGATGTTGCTTGAGCTGGAAAGCGGGGTTGCGTGATGGGGAAGACGTTTCGGAAGCACGGCAGCGCACCAGGGGCTGCGGCCGCGGAAGCTGCGTACTTGAGGTGGCTGCGGGAGGGCAGCAACGCGGTCGTCGAGGTCGTCGGCGTCGACGAGGACGCGAACACCGTCGACATCGAGTACGTGGAAAGCGTGCCTCCGACTCCGGAGGCTGCCCGAGCCGCGGGCCGCGAGTTGGCGGCGATCCACGCGTTGTCGGCGGACGCGTTCGGCGCCCCCGCGGCGGGGTGGGACGGGCCGAACTTCATCGGGCGTAAGCAGCAGGACTGCGTGCCGACGCCGCGGTGGGCCGAGTTCTATGTCACCCAGCGCGTCCTGCCATTCGCCAAGGCGGCGCACGATGCGGGCAACCTGGATGCGGCAGGCCTTGAGACGGTTAGGCGTGCGTGTGCGGCGCTGCGGCAGGAAGATGAGGACGCGCCGCTGGCGCGCATTCATGGCGATTTGTGGTCCGGGAACCTGCTTTTTTCGCCTGACGGCCCGCGGTTTATTGATCCAGCGGCGCACGGCGGGCACCCGCTGACAGATATCGCGATGCTGGAGCTGTTCGGCGCCCCGCACCTCGACGCACTGGTGGAGGGCTACCTCGAGGCCGGCGAGCTCGGCCGCGACTGGCAGCGTCGCATTCCAATCCATCAGCTGCACCCGCTCGCGGTGCATGCGTGGACCCACGGGCCGAGCTACGGCCGCGCGCTTGTGCGCGCCGCGGAACAAACGCTGGAGATCATGGCGCGCTAAACTCGTCGAAATGACGAGGATGAACACTGTTCAATTGCTGGAGGCCGACGCGCGGCATGTGTGGCATCCCTATGGGGGCTTCCCGGCGTCGACAAGCCCCTTGCCTATAGTTGGTGCCTCTGGGGTGCGCCTGACGCTTGCCGACGCCCGCGAGCTCATCGACGGCATGAGCTCCTGGTGGGCGGCCATCCACGGCTACCGCAACCCCGCGCTCGATGCCGCTGCCCACGGCCAAATCGATGCGTTTAGCCACGTCATGTTCGGCGGACTGACACACGAGCCAGCGGTCCGCCTCGCCGAGCGGTTGGCAACAATGGCGCCGGGCAATCTGGAGAAAGTGTTCCTCGCCGACTCTGGTTCTGTCAGCGTCGAGGTCGCAGCGAAAATGGCGCTGCAGTACCAGCGCGCACGAGGACTGCCGGGCCGCACAAAGCTTGCCACGTGGCGCGGCGGCTACCACGGCGACACCCTGACCCCGATGAGTGTGTGCGACCCGGACGGTGGCATGCACGCGATGTGGAAGGGCGTGCTGCCGGCCCAGGTCTTCACTGAGGCTCCACCGGCGCACAACGACGAGGCCTATCACGACCAATTGCGCGCGATGGTGCGCAACCACGCAGATGAGCTGGCCGCGGTCATCGTCGAGCCCGTGGTGCAGGGAGCCGGAGGAATGCGCTTCCACGCGCCCGACTATCTGCGCACACTGCGCGAGGTCTGTGACGAGACCGGGGTTGTGCTGATCGCGGACGAGATCGCGACCGCTTTCGGGCGCACCGGAGCCTTGTTCGCTGTCGAGCACGCAGGCATCGCCCCCGACATCATGTGCGTGGGCAAAGCACTGACCGGGGGATACCTCACCCTCGCCGCGACATTAACTACGGCGGAGATTGCCGAGGCGATCAGCGCCGGCGAGGCGGGCGGCCTTGCCCACGGCCCGACCTTTATGGGCAACCCGCTCGCATGTGCCATCGCCAATGCCTCACTGGACCTCATCGAGACGGGCCGGTGGCGCGCGCAGGTGGCACAGATTCAGCAGGGTCTCTTGCGCGGCCTCGAGCCTGCTCGCGAGCTCCCCGGGGTCGTAGACGTGCGCGTGCTGGGAGCGATCGGGGTTGTCGAGCTCGACCGCGACGTCGATATGCAAGCTGCCACCGACGCGATCACTGCCGAGGGTGTGTGGCTGCGACCATTCCGCAATCTCGTCTACACCATGCCGCCGTACATCTGTTCCGCGGACGAGGTCGCTGCGATCTGCCGCGCGGTGATCGCGGGGGCGAGGGCAACGGCAAGGGCGGTGGCGTCATGATAGAGAAGTCGCCCACGCTCGATTGGCTGGACGCTGCCGCCCGCGCGAGGGAGGCAGCCGGGGTGCACCGCGAGATCCATGCGCGCACGTCCGACAGCCCCGTCATCGATCTCGCCTCGAACGACTACCTTGGGCTAGCGCGCCACCCCGAGGTTATCGCCGGGGCGAAAGCGGCACTCGACGAGTGGGGCGCCGGCGCGACGGGTTCCCGCTTGGTAACAGGAACGACCACCCTCCACGAAACGCTCGAAGCCGAGCTCGCTGACTTCTGCGGGCACGAATCCGCACTGCTGTTTTCCTCCGGCTACATGGCCAACATTGGGGCGGTCACCGCGCTGAGTGGGCGCGGCAGCCTCGTGGTGTCCGACGGCGGGGCGCACGCTTCGCTTATCGACGCCTGCCGGCTCTCACGCGCCCGAGTCGTGGCCACCCCGCGCGGCAACGTGGCTGCTGTGCGACGCGCACTCGCCGAGCGAAGCGAAGAGCGCGCCGTGGTCCTGACCGATTCCGTTTATTCCATCGACGGCGCGCTGGCACCGGTTGCTGAGCTGCACGACGTGGCGCGCGCCCACCACGCGGTGCTCGTCGTCGACGAGGCGCACGGTCTGGGGGTGCGCGGCCGCGGCGGCCGCGGCCTAGTCGACGAGCTCGGGCGCGCCGGGCACGAAGACTTGGTGGTCACGGCGACACTGTCGAAGGCCCTAGCCACGCAGGGTGGGGTCGTGTGTGCCTCACAGCGGGTGCGCGCGCAGCTAACCGATACCGCGCGGTCGTTCATCTTCGACACTGCCCTGACTCCGGCGGCCGTCGGGGCAGCGCAGGCGGCGCTGAACGTACTGCGGCGCGAACCAGACAGGCCCGCTCGTGTACTTCGCGCCGCAACCGCCCTGGCAGAGGTTGCAGACGCCGAGCAACCGGAGTCGGCAGTGGTCTCGGTCATCCTCTCTGATCCGCAGCGCGCCGTCGCCGCGCAAAAGGCCGCCCTGCGGCGCGGGGTCGCGGTGGGATGCTTCCGCCCACCATCGGTGCCGGAAGGAACCTCGAGGTTGCGTCTGACCGCGCGCGCCAACCTCGAAGGGGCCGAGCTCGACACGGCGGTGGAGGTCCTGCGCGCGGTCGTGGCGGAATACAGCAAGGAGGAGAAATGACGCGTTTCGTCGTGGTGTCTGGGACGGGCACCGAAATCGGGAAGACGGTGGTCACGGGCGCGCTCGCGGCGCTGCTGCAGGCTCACGGGGCCCGCGTGGGCATCGCCAAGCCGATCCAGACTGGCCTGCATCCCGGGGAGAAGGGAGACTGCGACCTCGCCGCCGAGCTGGCAGGCATCGACACCTCCTTCGAGTACCGCCGGTTGCGCGAGCCGCTGGCCCCGGAGACGGCCGCGCGCCGCGCGGGTGTAAAGCAGGCCACCGCGGAGGAACTTGCGGATGCCATTCGTGCGTGGGCTCCCGGCGAGCTCGACCTCGTGTTAGTGGAAGGTGCCGGCGGGGTGCTCGCCCGGCTCGGGACGGACTTAACCATCGTCGACGTCGCGTACGCGCTCCAGGCGCCGGTTGTCCTAGTGACACAGTCGGGCCTCGGCACCTTATCCAATACCGAGCTGGCCACGAACCACCTACGCGATGCGGGGGTGGCGTGCGCGGGGCTCGTGATCGGTGACTGGCCGAGCTCGCCGGATCTGGCGCAGCGCTGCAACGCCGAGGACCTGCCGCGGCTCACGGGGGTCGCGCTTGTCGGCCGCATCCCGTCCGGGGTCGGGCGTTTGGGCCCCGGTGAGATAGTGCGCGGCGTGGGTCAGTGGTTCGACCCAGCCCTCGCCCGCACCCTGTTGGGCTGGGCGTCGACAAGCGAGAGCTAACGCCACCACGTGTCGGTGGGCGCGGGCGGGACGTGGCGCTTGTGCTCGGAGATGCGCCACAGGTGCTCGATGCGCTCGCGGTCGCTGTCTGCCACCGGCTTGCCCTCGAGGTAGTCGTCAATAGTCGAGTACGTTAGGCCGAGCGCCTCCTCATCCGGCAGGGAGGGGCGGTCTTCCTCCAAGTCGGCGGTGGGGGCCTTTTCCCACAGCCGACTGTCGGCGCCGAGGTGACGCAGCATGGCTGCGCCCTGGCGCTTGGTCAGCCCGCCTAGGGGGAGCAGATCGGCGGCGCCGTCGCCGTGTTTGGTGAAAAACCCGGTGACGTTCTCGGCGGCGTGGTCGGTGCCGATGACAAGCAGGTTGCGCTCCCCAGCGATGGCGTACTGGGCGATCATGCGCATGCGGGCCTTGACGTTGCCTTTGTTGAAGTCGCCGAGGGCGTCGATTCCGAGTGCTGTCGCGACCTGCGCCGAAAGCGCGCTGGTGGCCTCCTTGATGTTGACCGTGACACGCTCATCGGGGCTAATAAAGTCCAGCGCGGTCTGGGCGTCTGCCTCGTCTGCCTGGACGCCGTGGGGCAGGCGTACAGCTACAAAGACGGCGTCGGTGCCATCGCTACGCATCTTTTCCACGGCCAACTGAGCCAAGCGCCCAGCCAAGGTAGAGTCCTGCCCACCCGAGATTCCGAGCACGAAGCCGCGCGCGCCCGCGCGCTGGAGGTAGTCGGTGAGGAATGTAACGCGCGCGTCGATCTCGGTTGCCGGGTCGATGGTGGGGGCCACGCCGATGGCGTCGGCGATGCCCTTTTGCGTGGAGTCCGGTGCGGCTCCCGGTGCGGTGGTGGAAGACATGCCCGCTATGGTAGCGCGCTGCGGTTAAGGGCAGCGGCGCCGTATTTTGAGTGGGGCCGATTCTCCGGTAACATGAGCTGCCGTGTCGCGCCCGGCTGGCTGTAAGGCCGGTGACGGGGCGCAGTAATGAAGAATCCGCACTGAAGAAAGGAGCGCCCGATGAAGGTCCGCAAGTCGCTTCGGTCGCTGAAGAACAAGCCGGGCGCTCAGGTTGTGCGTCGCCACGGCAAGGTTTTCGTGATCAACAAGAAGGATCCGCGTTTCAAGGCTCGCCAGGGCTAATTCAACGCGCTTCCCGCAACCCCGTTTTCCCGTCGTGGAAAGCGGGGTTTTGCTATTCACGAGTGCGTTTCGTCGGGCGCGCGGAACTCGTTTTGCCGCCGGAATCTACTTCACACCTGTCCGCGAACTACATGTGGTGAGCCCCCGAGTGTTGTCCTGCGAATATCACGACTGTAACTACTACATATAGTATCAGTTGCCGAAAATGGGCACAAAGTATAGTGTTTACGGAAGTAACGCCGACGTAATTTCACGGCGTAGAGAAGTACTACATAAGCGCCAGATTCAGTAGAGAAAGAGCCAAAAGGTTATGTCCATCACCGTTTACACCAAGCCCGCCTGCGTCCAGTGCACCGCTACCAAGAAGGCTCTGGATAAGGCCGGCCTCGAGTACAACCTCGTGGACATCTCTGTTGATGATGAAGCCCGTGACTACGTCATGGCCCTCGGCTACCTCCAGGCCCCCGTCGTCGAGGTTGACGGCGATCACTGGTCCGGCTTCCGCCCGGACCGCATCCGTGGCCTGCAGGCCGCCGCCTAACCTTCTCCCAACTCTCTCCCCAGAAAAGCCGTCGATATTGTGGCGGCTTTTTCCACGTGAGGAACGTCAATGTTGATTGTCTATTTCTCATCCGCGACAGGCAATACCAAGCACTTCGTGGACAAAGTCGGATTCCCTGCCGCACGTATCCCGCTCCGGGTAACGGAGCCGGAGCTGACGGTTGATGAGCCCTACGTGCTTATCTGCCCGACTTACGGGGGAGGGGCATCCATCTCCCATGAGAATTCCCGCCCCGTGCCGCGGCAAGTGGTGAAATTTCTCAACAATGAGCACAACCGCGCGCTGATTCGCGGCGTCATTTCTTCCGGAAATTCGAACTTCGGCCCCGACTTCTGTCTGGCGGGTGACGTAATATCAGCCAAGTGCAACGTCCCCTACCTCTATCGCTTTGAGCTGATGGGAGCGGAGGGCGATGCCAGCCACGTCCGCGAGCAGCTGGCTGCCAATGCAGACAGGCTCGGACTCGTACCGCCGGACCCTGCGGTCGTCGAGAAGCTTCGTGCGCGCGACCAAGAGATGGACCAACGCGCGAAGCAACGTCTCGCGCAACTGAGGGCCGCGCACCGCGGCCAGAGAACTGAAAAGCACACAGCATAGGAGCGCACACGACATGTCCACCCCCGCCACCGAGGCCCTCGGCCGCAACGTCCCCGAGCCCGCTAATCAGGCCGACCAGCTCGATTACCACGCGTTGAATGCGCTGCTCAACCTATACGACGAGAGCGGACAGATTCAGTTCGATAAGGACCGCGAGGCCGCGAACCAGTACTTCTTGCAACACGTCAATCAGAACACCGTCTACTTCCATGACCTGGAAGAAAAGATGCGTTACCTGATTGAGAACAAGTACTACGAGCCGCAGGTACTCGACAATTACGAGTGGGACTTTGTTAAGGACACGTTCAAGCGCGCCTACAGCTACAAGTTCCGCTTCCGCTCCTTCCTCGGTGCGTACAAGTACTACACCTCATACACGCTCAAGACGTTCGATGGTCGCCGCTACCTTGAGCGCTTCGAGGACCGCGTCGCCATGACGGCTCTTTTCCTTGCCTCCGGAAACACGGATTTGGCCAGCTCGCTTGTCGACGAAATCATGACCGGCCGCTTCCAGCCGGCCACCCCGACGTTCCTCAACGCCGGTAAAGCACAGCGCGGCGAGCTCGTGTCCTGCTTCCTGCTGCGCATCGAGGACAATATGGAGTCCATCGGCCGCGCGATTAACTCCTCGCTGCAGCTGTCGAAGCGCGGCGGCGGCGTCGCACTGCTGCTGAGCAACATCCGCGAGTCTGGCGCCCCGATCAAGCACATCGAGAACCAGTCCTCCGGCATCATCCCCGTGATGAAGCTCCTCGAGGACTCCTTCTCCTATGCCAACCAGCTCGGTGCACGCCAGGGTGCCGGCGCGGTCTACCTGAGCGCGCACCACCCGGACATCATGAGCTTCCTCGACACGAAGCGTGAGAACGCCGACGAGAAGATCCGCATTAAGACCCTCTCTTTGGGCGTTGTCATCCCCGACATCACCTTCGAGCTGGCCAAGCGCAACGACGACATGTACCTGTTCTCCCCGTACGACGTCGAGCGCGTCTACGGTGTGGCATTCGGCGACATCTCCATTACCGAGAAGTACGAGGAGATGCTCGAAGACCCGCGCATCCGCAAGACCAAGATCAACGCGCGCCAGTTCTTCCAGACGCTCGCCGAGCTCCAATTCGAGTCCGGTTACCCGTACATCATGTTCGAGGACACCGCGAACCGCGCCAACCCCGTGAAGACGGGGCGGATCAACATGTCCAACCTGTGCTCGGAGATTCTGCAGGTCAACTCCCCGTCGGTACTGAACGAGGACCTGACCTACGCCGAGATCGGCCACGATATCTCCTGCAACCTCGGCTCCATGAACATCGCCATGGCGATGGACTCGGACAACTTCTCGCGCACGGTGGAAACCGCCATCCGCGCTCTAACGTCGGTGGCCGACCAGACATCGATTGACTCGGTGCCGCCGGTGCGCGAGGGAAACAACTCCTCCCACTCCATCGGCCTGGGTCAGATGAACTTGCACGGCTATCTCGGCCGCGAGCACATCGAGTATGGCTCCGAGGAAGGCCTGGACTTCACCAATGCCTACTTCGCGGCCGTGATGTATGAGGCGATCAAGGCGTCACACCGCATCGCGGTGGAGAAGGGCGAGCGCTTCGCCGACTTTGACAAGTCCGAGTACGCGTCAGGCGCGTTCTTCGACCGCTACAACCCGGCCGACTTCCAGCCGAAGACGCAGAAGGTCAAGCAGCTGTTCGAGGACTCCTCGATCGCAGTCCCGACAGCGGAGCAATGGGCTCAACTCAAGGCCGATGTTGCCCGCGACGGAATCTACAACCGCTACCTGCAGGCTGTGCCGCCGACCGGATCGATTTCTTACATCAACAACTCGACCTCATCGATCCACCCGATCGCCTCCAAGATTGAGATCCGCAAGGAAGGCAAGATCGGCCGTGTCTACTACCCGGCACCGCACATGGACAACGAGAACATCGAGTTCTTCAAGGACGCTTACGAAATCGGCTTTGAAAAGATCATCGACACCTACGCGGAAGCCACCAAGTACGTCGACCAGGGCCTTTCTTTGACCCTGTTCTTCAAAGACACTGTCACCACCCGTGACATCAACCGTGCCCAGATCTACGCGTGGCGCAAGGGCATCAAATCCTTGTACTACATCCGGCTGCGCCAGATGGCTCTGGAAGGTACCGCAGTCGAAGGTTGCGTGTCCTGCATGCTTTAACCCGCGCGTCGGTCACGCGCGTGGTGAATCTCGCCGGAGATCCACTGTGACCTCCGGGTGTGGGAGGTAACAGATCCGGTCTATGAGTGTGCGTGTGAGAGTGAGTAGGATGAGCGGCGTGACTGAGCACGAAAACTACGCATTCCTCGCAGAGCACTCCGGGCCTGCTCGGGCCATTAACTGGAACGATGTGCCCGATGAGAAGGACTCAGAGGTCTGGGACCGACTCACGGGTAACTTTTGGTTGCCCGAGAAGGTCCCGGTATCCAACGACATCCCCAGCTGGAAGACACTCACTGACGACGAGCGGCTGGCAACGATGCGCGTGTTCGCCAACCTGACGCTTCTGGACACGATCCAGGGAACCGTCGGTGCAGTCTCCCTGCTACCTGATGCGCGTACCCTCCACGAAGAAGCCGTCTACACCAACATCGCTTTCATGGAGTCGGTGCACGCGAAGAGCTACTCCAATATCTTCATGACGTTGGCGTCCACCCCGCAGATCAACGATGCATTCCGGTGGACGGAGGAGAACGAGGAAGTCCAGCGCAAGGCGAAGATCGTCGAGTCCTTCTACCGCGGCGATGACCCGCTGAAGAAGAAGGTCGCCTCCGTGATGCTGGAGTCCTTCCTCTTCTACTCAGGCTTCTACCTCCCGCTGAATTGGTCGGTGCACTCCAAGCTGACTAACACGGCCGACATTATCCGCCTCATCATCCGCGACGAGGCCGTCCACGGCTACTACATCGGCTACAAGTTCCAGGTGGAGCTGCGCGAGCAGTCTCAGCAGCGGCAGGACGAGATCAAAGAGCACACCTTCGATCTGCTTTACGACCTCTACGAAAACGAGATCCAGTACACCGAGGACATCTACGATCCGCTCGGCTGGACCGAAGACGTCAAGCGCTTCCTGCGCTACAACGCCAACAAAGCACTGAACAACCTCGGTTACGAGGGTCTGTTCCCGGCGGACGAAACTCGCGTCTCTCCCGCCATCTTGGCCTCGCTGTCCCCGAACGCCGACGAGAACCACGATTTCTTCTCTGGCTCGGGTTCCTCCTACGTCATCGGCAAGGCCGAGGAGACGCAAGACGACGACTGGGACTTCTAACCCAGGACGGCAAAGGTGTAGACCGCCGGGCTACCTCTTATGGGGTGGCCCGGCGCTCTTTCTTAGGTAAATGCGATCCCGGCGATAAGGACGTACGCGCGACTCGTTGCGGCGTAACGCCTGTTAGGGGAGGTGCGTCCCACATGCGGTTTCAGACCGATTGTCGCATGCTGTTGTGAAGCTGAAGTGGCTGGCAATTCCATGAAGCCATCACTTATGATGAGACGGTATCGGTTGTGGCGCGTGTTACTTACCTGGCTTCATGTCAGTGGGACCGCGCCGTTAGTCAGGAGGAACACATGACCGCTGTGGCGCCAAGGCTGGACAATTACGTCCCGCCGACACGTCCGGAGCCGACGGGCAACGCCCGTAAAGGCACCCGTTTTTACTCGCTGCTGACCACCACGGACCACAAGATCTTGGGCATCTTCTACATCATGATGTCCTTCATCTGGTTCTTCGTCGGTGGCCTGATGGCACTTCTAATCCGCGCTGAGCTGTTCAGCCCGGGCCTGCAGTTTCTGTCGAACGAGCAGTTCAACCAGCTGTTCACCCTGCACGGCACCGTGATGCTGCTCGCCTTCGGTACGCCGATTGTGTGGGGCTTTGCCAACTACATCTTGCCGCTGCAGATCGGCGCGCCCGATGTGTCGTTCCCGCGTCTGAACGCGTTCGGTTTCTGGATCACCCAGGTCGGCGTTCTCGCGATGATGGCCGGATTCCTCACCCCGGGTGGAGCGGCTGACTTCGGCTGGACGATGTACATGCCGCTTGCCGACGCAACCCACACCCCATCTGTCAGCGCCAACCTGTGGATCGTCGGTGTCGGTGCCACCGGTGTCGGTACCGTGGCGTCCGCGGTCAACATGATCACCACCGTGCTCACCCTGCGTGCGCCGGGCCTGACCATGTTCCGCATGCCCGTGTTCACCTGGACCGTGTTCGTCACCTCCATCATCGCCCTGATGATCTTCCCGCTGCTTCTTGCCGCGGCAATGGGTGTTCTCTACGACCGTCTCCTTGGCGGTCACATCTACGACACCGCCAACGGCGGCGCAATCCTGTGGCAGCACCTGTTCTGGTTCTTCGGCCACCCTGAGGTCTACGTCCTCGCCCTGCCGTTCTTCGGCATCATCTCCGAGATTGTCCCGGTGTTCTCCCGCAAGCCGATCTTCGGCTACATCGGCCTCGTCTTCGCGACGCTGGCCATCGCGGGCCTGTCCATGGCCGTGTGGGCGCACCACATGTTCGCCACCGGCGCAATCCTGCTGCCGTTCTTCTCCTTCATGACGTTCCTCATCGCCGTTCCGACCGGCGTGAAGTTCTTCAACTGGGTCGGCACCATGTGGAACGGTCACATCACCTTCGAAACCCCGATGCTGTGGGTGATGGGCTTCCTGTTCACCTTCCTCTTCGGTGGTCTGACCGGCATCATGCTCGCGTCTCCGCCGCTGGACTTCCACCTGCACGACTCCTACTTCGTGGTCGCGCACTTCCACTACACCCTCTTCGGCACCGTGGTGTTCTCCGCAATCGCCGGCGTGTACTACTGGTTCCCGAAGATGACGGGCCGCATGCTCGACGAGCGCCTGGGCAAGATCCACTTCTGGTTCACCTTCATCGGTTTCAACCTGACCTTCCTGGTCCAGCACTGGCTGGGCAACATGGGTATGCCGCGCCGCTACGCCGACTACCTCGACAGCGACGGCTTCACCTTCCTGAACCAGGTCTCCACCGTCGGCGCCCTCATCCTGGGCATCGGTATGCTGCCGTTCATCTGGAACGTGTTCAAGTCCTGGCGCTACGGCGAGATCGTCACCGTCGACGATCCGTGGGGCTACGGCAACTCCCTCGAGTGGGCCACCTCGTGCCCGCCGCCGCGCCACAACTTCACCTCCCTGCCGCGTATCCGCTCCGAGCGCCCTGCGTTCGAGCTGCACTACCCGCACATGGTGGAGCGCCTGCGCCGCGAGGCACACACCGGACACAGCTCCGACACTCCGGCCACCTGGAAGGGTGCGTCCCACGAGTTCGACCACTCCGGCAATGAGGCCGAGGCCCGCCACGACGCTCAAGAGCTGACCGGCCGCCGCGACGTCTAGCGCCCAACCTTCTGGTCCATCCTGACGGGCCGAGCCCCCTGCCACTTGTGGCAGGGGGCTCTTTTTGGTGCGGTAGCATGACCACAGCACGACGCCGGAGAAGCACCGAAAGAGGACATATACATGGCCGCACTAGAGGTTGAGTTGAAAGAGGGGCTCAAGCCCGCTGTCGTTTCCACCACGGGCCCGGACCGTCCTGGCGTCTCCGCGGCGTTCTTCCGCGTTTTGGCGCACCACGGAGTCCAGCTTCTCGACGTCTCCCAGGTCGACTTCCGCGGTCGCCTCATGCTCTCCGCACTGGTGGGCATGGATCCGATGTCGCTTCTTGACATCGAGCGTGAGCTCAAGGCCGCGCTGTGGGAGTTCGGGCAACGCGTCACCATCGAAACCGGCCACGACGCCGGCTCCGTTACTCGTGCTCGTTCCACCCACGTGTTGGTGGCATTGGGCAACCCCGTCACGGCTGAGCACATCTCTCGTGTCGGAATGGCGTTGGCGGAGTTTGGAGCGAACATCGACCGCATCCGCGGGATCTCCAACTACCCGCTGACGGGACTCGAGTTTCGCATCACCATTCCGGATTATGCGCCAGGGGAGGGCAAAGAGATTCGTCGCGCCCTTGCAGAGCTGTCGGCCGAGCTGGGGATCGACTTGGCGATGGAGCACTCCGGCCTGCACCGCCGTGCCAAGCGCCTCGTATGCTTCGACTGCGACTCGACTTTGATTACGGGAGAAGTCATCGAAATGCTTGCCGCCCACGCCGGTCGCGAGGCCGAGGTGGCTGCTGTGACAGAGCGGGCAATGCGCGGCGAGCTGGACTTCGAGGAGTCGCTGCGTGAGCGCGTCGCAGCGCTCAAGGGCCTTGACGCGTCTGTCATCGACGAGGTCGCAGACGCAATCGAGCTGACCCCGGGTGCGCGCACGACGATTCGCACCCTGAACTCACTCGGTTTCCGCACCGCAGTTGTCTCCGGCGGTTTCATCCAGGTCCTGGAAACCCTCGCGGGCGACCTCGAACTTGATTACGTCCGTGCCAACACGTTGGAAATCGTCGACGGCAAACTGACTGGCCGTGTGATCGGGGAGATCGTCGACAGGAAGGCTAAAGCCGACCTGTTGGCGGAGTTCGCCGCCGACTCAGGCTTGCGGATGAATCAGACTGTCGCTGTCGGCGACGGTGCGAACGACATTGACATGATCTCGATCGCAGGTCTCGGCATTGCATTTAACGCCAAGCCTGCGCTCAAGGAGGTCGCGGATGCGTCCGTCAACCACCCCTTCCTCGATTCCGTGCTGTACATGCTGGGAATTCCGCGCGAGGAGATCGACTCCATCGAGGGCACGACGAAGGTGGCGCTGCAGTGAGCGACGCCTTCGCGCGTGCGCACGAGCTTCTCGTCGACCGCATGACGCACGACAATCCTGAGTGCGTGGAGAACCCGGCCGACCCCGCGACAGTCCAGGCGATGCAGCTTGCCGTCAACGTGCCCAAGAACGCGGTGCCGTCCCGCAATGCAGTGCTTTGCGACGCCGCCTCCGCAGTGGTGGCGGTCTGCCTCGATCCCCGCGCGGGCGAGGACGGGTTCTGGCGCGCAAGCCTCGACCGCTGGTATTCCTACCGGATCCGCAAGATTGCCAGACGCGCGCGCAACAAGGCGTGGGACGACGTTCAGGGATTACCCGGGGTCACCGTTGGGCAGGTCCGCGCCTTCGTGCCGTCCGCGGTCGAGGACGTCCCGCGAGAAATTGCGAAGCTTCAGGTCAAAGGAACCGATTTCCCCGACCGTGGTGAGGAAGACCTTAACGCTGCAGTGCCTACGCTCTACCTCAACGCCGACCTTCAGATGAGCGGGGGAAAGGCTGCTGCGCAGGCAGGCCACGGTTCGATGTTGCTCGCCGCCGCGCTCGGCGTCGACGCAGTCCGTGCCTGGGCCGAGCTCGATTTCGGTGTAAACGTCCGCGAGGTCGGCGCAGCGGAGCTCGCACGTGTTGAGACCATGCCCGGAGCAGTCGCGGTGCGCGATGCCGGGTTCACCGAGGTCGCCCCGAACTCACTGACCGTGGTGGCGCTGCCTGCCAGCGTCTAACCCTGCTCCACGAGGCGTGCCAGCGCGCCTCGCACCACCTGCGGGTCAGTCGTCTCCCAGAAATCGGGCAGTGACTTTCGCAGATACGAGCCGTAGCGCTTTGTCACGAGCCTGCTGTCTAAGACAGCGACGACACCCTTGTCGTTGACAGAGCGCAGCAGCCGGCCCGCCCCCTGCGCCATGAGCAGTGCCGCGTGGGTGGCCGAGACTTCCATGAACCCGGAACGGCCCGCCGCGTCCGCCGCCTTCGCGCGGGCCTGGAGCAACGGGTCGTCGGGACGGGGGAAGGGGATTCGGTCCATGATCACCAGCGACAGCGAACGACCAGGCACATCGACGCCCTGCCACAGGGTGAGAGTGCCGAAGAGACAGACGTTTTCGCTGGCGGCGAACTTCTCCACCAGCGCGCCCGTGGAGTCCTGTCCTTGGACGAGAATGTCGAACGGCAGGCGAGCCGCCATCGCCTCGGCCGCTTGTTCGGCCGCGCGGCGAGAGGAGAACAACCCGAGGGTGCGCCCGCCGGCGGCGGTGATCAGGCCAGCGATTTCGTCGAGGGTCTCGGCGGCGAGGCCGTCACGGCCGGGGGCGGGGAGGTGGCGTGCGGTGTAGAGAATCCCGGAGCGACGCGCCTCGAAAGGTGTGCCCGCGTTGAGGCTGTCCCACTCGCCGCGGGGCAGACCCCAGGAGGCTGCCATGGCGTTGAAGTTGCCGCCGATGGTCAATGTGGCAGAGGTCAGCACGACCGTTTGCTCACCGAAAAGACGGTCGTGCAGGAGTCCGGCGACAGACAGTGGAGCAACAGAGACGGAGTCGCCGTTGCGCTCGGAGCGGGTTAACCACACCACGTCAGTGTGTTTCGTGGGATCGGGCTCGTCGAAGACCTCGAGGATGCGCACAATCGCATCGTGGAGGTCGGTCAGGTGGTTTTTGAGGTTTTCGCGCTCGGCGTGGGTTTCCGGCTGGTTAGTCGATTCACCCTCGGGGCTGCGCCCGACGGCTTCGCGGGTGCGCCACAGGGCGTCGCGCACGGCGACGAAGCCTGCGCGCGCCGAGTCGGAGATGTTCTCCCACCGGCCCGGCTCCTCCAAGTCGATGACAGCGGTGAAGTCATCAACGACGTTTTCCAGCTCGCCCTTCTTGGCACCGAGTTTGTCAGCGCGGCGGGACGCCATGGTCAGCGCCCTGGCTGAGATGTCGTTCGTCGCGACCGACGTGATGCGCCCGTCGAGTTCGTGGGCCTCGTCGATGATCGTCACGGAGTGCTCGGGGAGCACATCGATATCGGACAGCGCGTCGATGGCGAGCAGCGCGTGGTTGGTCACCACAATGTCGACCTCGCGGGTGCGCTCGCGCGCGAGCTCGGCGAAGCAGTCCTCGCCGTGCGGGCAGCGCGACGCGCCGAGGCACTCGTTGGCGGTCACCGACACCTGCCGCCACGCGAGGTCGGGCACACCGGGCTCGAGGTCGTCACGGTCGCCGGTGGTGGTCTCCTGCGCCCACTCGTTGACACGCTTGACGTGGCGGCCCAGCCAGGAGATGTCCTCTTCGTCGATCAGGGCTTCTGGTGCGTCCCCGGGCAGGGAGAGTTTGTGCAGGCAGACGTAGTTGTTGCGGCCCTTCTGAATGGCGAACGTCGGCCTGCGCTCGAGGTGGGGCTCTAAGGCGTCGGCAAGCCGCGGCAGGTCGCGTTCGACTAGCTGTCGCTGCAGCGCAATCGTCGCGGTGGACACGATCACCGAGGTGTTGGTGTTCTGCGCGTGCCGGATGGCGGGAACGAGGTAGGCAAGAGACTTGCCTGTGCCTGTTCCGGCTTCCACGGCGAGGTGGCGTTCGTTTTCCATGGCCGTGGTCACTGCATTGGCCATCGCCACCTGGCCCGGCCGCTCGGCACCTCCGAGGGCGGCGACGGCCGCGGCGAGGAGGTCGGGCGTAGACGGGCTGAGGGGCTGATCACTCACGGCTACCTACTCTAAGGCGAGGGCTCGCGACCTAATCGGTCGGCTGGGGAAATCCGACGAAGCTCGTCGGGATCGCAGGTTCGTCGCGCGATAAAGCGAGGCCCTCCCAGGGAAGGGTGCGACGCGCAGCCGCGAGGTGTTCCCGAGTCTCATCGAGGCTCGGCTGGTGGTCGACGACAGCGCCGTCGCGCATGAGCGGTGCATCCATGCGCCGATAGTCGAGCTTGGGGTTGCGCCCGACCTCGGTGTCGACCTCGTCAAGGGGACAGACGATTTCCCCGACGGCCACGCCAGAGCTGCGGTAGGCGCGCAGCGCAGCCTTCGTCCCACCGAAGGTGACCTTGCCGCTCGATCGCTTGGCCACCGGGTGACCGTCGACCTCGACGAGCTTGTACACCAAACCGGCGGTGGGGGTCCCGGAACCGGTGACGACAGAGGTGCCGACACCGAAACCGTCGACGGGGTCGCCGCGCAGGCCGGCGATCGCGAACTCGTCCAGGTCGGAGGAGACGATGATCTTCGTGTCGTAGGCGCCGGCCTCGTCGAGCTGCGTGCGCACTTGGCGCGAGACGATGCCGAGGTCACCGGAGTCGATGCGCACCGCGCCGAGTTCAGTGCCCGCCACCTCAAGGGCGTTGGCGATACCGCGGGTGATGTCGAAGGTGTCCACGAGCAACGTCGTACCCGGTCCGAGGGCATCTACCTGCGCGCGGAACGCGGCCTTCTCGTCCGGCACGCCGTTGTCGTCGACATGCAGCAGCGTCCACGCGTGCGCGGCGGTGCCAGCCGCCGGAATTCCGTACTGCTTGGCGGCCTCCATGTTGGAGGTGGTGTTGAACCCCGCGATGTAGGCTGCGCGTGCTGCGGAGACGGCAGCGCGCTCGTTGGTGCGGCGTGAGCCCATCTCCATGATTGGCCGGCCGTCGGCGGCGGTGACCATGCGCGAGGCAGCCGATGCGACGGCGGAGTCGAAGTTGAGGATGGACAGGATCACCGTCTCTAGGATCACGCACTCGGCGAACGTGCCGCGCACGGTGAGGATGGGGGAGTAGGGAAAGTAGAGCTCGCCTTCGCGGTAACCGTCGATCTGGCCGCCAAAGGAATAGTTGCACAGGTAGTCCTTGGCCTCATCGGACAGGAAGTCCGCGACCTCGAGTTGCGCTGTGGTGAAGCGGAAGCGCGAGATGGCGTCGAGAATGCGGGCGGTGCCGGCGACTACTCCGTAGCGGCGCTCGCCGCTGAGCCTGCGGGTGAATACCTCGAAGGAGCAGTTGCGACCCGCGGTGCCATCTTTAAAGGCGGCGTCCAACATGGTCAGTTCGTACATGTCGGTGAGAAACGCCGTCGAGCGGTGCGCGTGGGCCTCAAAGTCTGTCATGGCATCCCACGCTACCCCGCGGCCGGTAGGGTAGGGGCCATGAATCGTACACAGCATGGTGCCGCGCGCGCCATGGGTTCGCCCATGGCCACGCCGGAGCTCGACGAGCAGATTCAGGTCGACGTCGCCGCCAGCGAGAACTTGCCGTGGCTCTGCATTGTGTGGGACGACCCGGTGAACCTGATGAGCTATGTCAGCTACGTCTTCCAGACGGTCCTCGGGTACGACCGTAAGCGCGCCAACGAGCTCATGATGCAGGTCCACACGGAGGGCAAGGCTGTTGTGTCTTCAGGTGAGAAGGACAAGGTTGAAGGCGACGTGAAGAAGCTGCACACCGCCGGGTTGTGGGCGACGATGCAGCAGGCCGGATAGCGCGAACCGGATTCGCACACAGAGAAGGGTTACAACACAGATGCAACCGTGGCGCCGCAAGAAGGGCATCATGCGCGCGAGCGCGAAGTTTTCCACCCGCTTCGACCCGATGGAGCGCGAGGTGATCGGGGATCTGACTGCGACTGTTTCCGAAGCGCTCATCGCTCGGGCGCAGTCGGCGCCGAAGGACGAGTTCTCGGAGATGATGGGCCTGTCTGCCGGCCACTCCGAGGCGCCGGAGGACCCGCGCCTGCGCCGCCTCCTCCCGGACTTCCAGATGCAGGGCGACGAGGAGTTCGACGGGGACACCGGGTTGCTGCGCAGCCTGCATGAGAACGACATCATCCGCGAAAAGCTGATGAACTTGCAGGTGGTCAACGCGGCATTGGGCCCGACCGGTGGCGTCGACGTGGCGATCGAGGAAGAGGAGGCGCAAAGCTTCCTCGCCGCGCTCAACGACATGCGCCTCTACGTCTCAGAGGACGACCGGGGAGGCGAGGCCGCCGAGCAAGACCGCGAGCGCCTCATGGAGTGGCTCGCCTTCTGCCAGGACTCCCTGCTCGAAGCCATGATGGACTAGGGCTTTCCCCATGGCCGCGACGCTTCTCGACGTCCCCGGGATCCGCCTCGGGCACCAGTCACTGGGCGACACCGGAGTGACCGCAGTGGTCTCGGCCGATCCGGCCGGCATGCTCGCCGCTGTCGACGTGCGCGGCGGGGGACCGGGTACACGAGAGACAGACCTGTTGCAGCCGCACAACACCGTCGAGCGCGTCCACGCCATCGTGCTGGCGGGCGGATCCGCGTTCGGGTTGGCCGCTGCCGACGGGGCGATGCTGGAACTGGAGCGCCGCGGCATCGGGTTCCCGGTTTTCGGTCAGGGCGTGCCCGGCCCGCGCGTGCCGATCGTTCCGGCAGCAGTGATCTTCGACCTCACGGTGGGCTCGCCCGATAACCGGCCCACCGGCGCCGACGGAGCAGCAGCCGTGCGCCGGGCGCTGGAGGAAGAACCGGCGGAGTCGGGGAGCGTGGGCGCCGGGTGCGGGGCGACGGCCGGGGTGATCCGGGGCGGGTTCGGGCAGGCGTCGATAAGCGTGGGCGAATTCCGTGTCGCGGCCGCCATCGTGGTCAATGCCCTGGGTTCGGCCGTCGACCCGGAGACGGGCAGGCTGTACGGCGATCCGGCGCGGCCCGCCGTGGATCCAGTGGCCTACCAGGGTTTGGTCAGGCCCGGGCCGCGGCTGAACACGACGATCGGGGTGATCGCGACCGACGCGCCCCTGCCGCCGCACCATCTGCAACGCCTCGCGATGACCGGCCACGACGGCCTCGCCCGCGCGGTGCGCCCCGCCCACTCGCCGCTAGACGGGGACACGCTGTTTGCGGTGTCCACCGCCTCGCAGTCGGGAGGGATGGGCCCGGAGCGCCTGGCGGACCTGTGCACTGCCGCGGCGGACGTGGTCCAAGCCGCGATCGTCGACGCTGTCGTGCGCGCCGGTCCGGGCTACGGTGTCCCAGCGTATTGCGAGTTGGCGCTCTAGAATCAGCGGTGATGTCGAACTACCAGCACCCGCAGCGCCCGCAGTATTCGCACTATCCGAATCAACCCCGCCCCGGTTTCACCTCGTCACCCTACGCCGGCCGGCCCGGGGGCGGCCTGCAGCCGGTCAGCCAGCGCCAGATGGGCAAGTCGCGCCGCGAAAAGCGCGCGACAGGCTTCCGCTTCGCGCTCGGCTACCTCGCCGTCATTTGGGTGGTCTTCATCGTCAACGCCGTTTTTCTTGGTGGCTGGCTGACTTTCTTCGGTATCCATCCCCTTGACGCGTCCGCGCTGCCGAACATTTTCACAGCCCCACTTCTACACGCGGACCTCAACCACATCATGGCCAACAGCATCCCGGGAGCGATCTTCTGCTTCCTCATCGGCTACTCCGGTGCGCGCGTGTTCTGGGAAGTCACGGCTTTTTCCGTGCTGGCGTCCGGCATCGGTATCTGGTTGTTCGGCGGGGTGGGCACCAACCACATCGGCGCCTCCGGGCTCGTCTACGGCTGGCTGGCGTACCTGGTCATCCGCGGCATCTTCAACCGGTCGGGGCGCCAAATCGTGTTGGGGGTGATCCTCGGCTTCCTCTACTCGGAACTCATCTGGGGAGTGCTCCCGCTGACACCGGGCGTGAGCTGGCAAGGGCATCTCTTCGGCGCGATCGGCGGCATCCTCGCCGGCATGATCATCACCTCCGACGACCCGCCCGAGCTCGTGGCGCGCCGGGCGCAGCTCCGCGCCCAGCGCCCGCCGACGCAGGTCCCTCCACGGTTCTAGCCTGACGACGGCGGGTACAATCGGCCACCGTGCTGGACCCGACGCGCGACAAAGACAACAGCGGTGACCCCCGCCCCATCGGCCTGTTCGATTCCGGGGTGGGCGGGCTCACGGTCGCCCGAGCGGTGATGGATCAGTTGGGCGAGGAGTCCATCTTGTACATCGGCGACACCGCGCACGGCCCCTACGGCCCGCAGCCGATCGCCGATGTGCGCCGCCACGCCACACGCATCGCGGACGACCTCGTGGAACGCGGCTGCAAAATGCTGGTCATCGCGTGCAACACCGCCTCCGCTGCGTTCTTGCACGATGCCCGCGAACGCTACGACATCCCCGTGGTGGAAGTGATCAAACCGGCGGTACGCCGCGCCATTGCCACCACGCGCAACGGCCGCATTGGAGTGATCGGCACCCGCGGCACGATCACCTCGGGCGCCTACCAGGACTTGTTCCACCTCAGCCCAGGAGTGGAGGTCACTGCCGCGGCGTGTCCGGCCTTCGTGGAGTTTGTTGAGCGCGGCATCACCTCCGGGCGGCAAATCCTCGGGGTGGCCCAGGGCTACCTCGAGCCGCTCCAGGCCGCCGGCGTGGACACCGTCGTCCTGGGCTGCACCCATTACCCGCTGCTGTCTGGTGTGGTGCAGCTCGCCATCGGGCCCGACGTCACCCTCGTCTCCTCGGCTGAGGAGACAGCCAAGGACGTGCTGCGCATCCTCACCGAGCGCGACATGTTAGCCCCGGAGGGCAGCACGCCGACGCGGGTGTTTGAGTCCACGGGCGACCCCGACACCTTTAACCGCCTCGCCCAGCGATTCCTTGGCCCGCACGTCCACGCAGTGGGAACAAGCGGCGCGAACTGACAACACGCCGGGGTTGTCTGGGGCCATGTGTTAGATTTCGTGGCCGTTTCATGGCACAGTTGTGCCATGAGGCTGACTATTCTCGGGTGCTCCGGGAGTCTGGGCGCGCCCGGCAATCCGGGATCATCATATTTACTTTCGACGCCGCAGAGCCCCGAAACCCCAGGTATTCTTCTGGACTTCGGGCCGGGGGCGCTCGGCGCCATGCAGACGGTGCACGACCCGGCAAACGCGCACGTGCTGTTCACCCACCTGCACGCCGACCACTGCTCTGACCTTCCCTCGCTGCTGGTGTGGCGCAGGTTCCATCCGACCGCGCCGGCGTCCCAGCGCCACCTCATGTTCGGCCCGGCGCACGTCGCCGACCACTTCGGGCGCTTTAGCGCCGAGGGCCCGGACGAGTTCGACGACATCACCGACACTTTTGAGGTGCGCACCTGGCGGGCAGAAACGCCCGTCGAGGTTGAAAAGGTCACGGTCACTCCGTACCCGGCGCTCCATCCGGCCGTGGATGCGATGTCGCTGCGCGTCGAAGACCCCGAAACGGGCAAGGTCGTCACGTTCTCCGGGGACTCGGCCATGACGGACACGCTTGTCGACGCAGCCCGCGACGCATCCATTTTCCTGTGCGAGGCCGCCTGGGGTGCGACCTCGCAAGGCAAGCCGGAGGGCATGCACCTCTCCGGTGAGGAGGCGGGCCAGATTGCGCGTCGGGCGGGCGTCGAGAAGCTTGTAATCGTCCATATCCAGCCGTGGAGCGACCCGGAGGCGACGCTTGAGGCGGCGCGCCGCGAGTTTGATGGCGAGATCGTGCTGGGCCAGGCAGGGGCGGTGTTCGAGCTTTAAGTTACGCTTGGGAGCATGACTGAGATTGCTTTCCAGCGTGCCGACGGCCGCGCCTTCGACGAGCTGCGCCCGGTGCGCATCACCCGCGGCTTTACCTCCAACCCGGCGGGCAGTGTTCTCGTCGAGTTCGGCAATACCCGCGTCATGTGTACCGCCTCCGTCGAGCTCGGCGTGCCGCGCTTCAAGCGCGACTCCGGCGAGGGCTGGCTGACTGCGGAGTACGCGATGCTTCCCTCCGCCACGCACGAGCGCATGCCGCGCGAGTCGATGAAGGGCAAGGTCAAGGGCCGCACCCACGAGATCTCGCGGCTCGTGGGGCGTTCGCTTCGCGCCGCTGTCGATCTGCGCGAGCTCGGCGAGAACACGATCCAGCTCGACTGCGACGTCCTCCAAGCCGACGGCGGCACCCGCACCGCATCGATCACCGGCGCTTACGTCGCGCTTGCCGACGCCATCGAGTTCCTCTCCCAACAGGGAGTCGTTCCCGGTACACCCCTGCTCAAGCCGATCGCAGCGATCTCAGCCGGCATCATCGACGGCCACGTCGCGCTTGACTTGCCGTACGAGGAGGACTCCCGCGCAGAGGTCGACCTCAACGTGGTGATGCAGGAAGGCGGCAACTTCGTGGAGATCCAAGGCACCGGTGAGCACGGCCTGTTCGGCCGCGAGGAGCTTAACCGGATGCTCGACGTTGCGGAGAAGGGTTGCCGCGAACTTATCGAGGCGCAGAAGGCGGCACTGGGGTGGTAAAAGTTCTCGTCGCCTCGAACAACGCGAAAAAGCTCCGCGAACTCGAACAAGTGCTCACCGAGCTCGGCATCGACGGCATCGAGCTCGTCTCGCTTCGCGACGTCCCCGCCTACCCCGAGCCCACCGAAGACGGCCTGACCTTCGAGGACAACGCGCTGATCAAGGCGCGCGCGGGTGCGGCGAAAACCGGCCTGCCGTGCGTAGCGGACGATTCCGGGCTCGCGGTCACTGCCCTTAACGGCATGCCGGGGGTGCTTTCCGCCCGCTGGAGCGGGACCCACGGCGACGACGAGGCAAACAACCGCCTGCTCCTTGCACAGATGAAAGACGTGCCGTTGCGCACCGCGGCGTTCGTGTCCTGTTGCGCCCTTGTCACCCCCACCGGCGAGGAGTACACCGCGACCGGGCGCTGGGAAGGACAACTGCTCCACGCCCCGCAGGGCACCAACGGGTTCGGTTACGACCCGTTGTTCGCCCCCGACGACGCACCGGGGCGCTCCTCTGCCGAGCTGACCCCCGAGGAGAAGAACGCGCGCTCCCACCGCGGCAAGGCACTGCGGGAACTGGCACAACACCTGGCCGATTTCTAGAATGGAACCATGATGACGAAGAAGACTCTTGCAACTGCAGCCACCGTTGTTCTCTCTGGCACGCTCCTTACCGCCTGCGGCGGGGGCGATGATTTCCAGGGCACCTGGACCGGACAGGCCGCTGGTGGCGGAAACGCCACCGTGGTTGTCGACGGCAGCAACTGTTCCTGGGAGATGACCGAGGCCGACGGCCGCACCAACGACGCGCGCTGTGAGCGCGACGACGAGGAGTTCAAGCTTGCTGATCCGCTGACCGGGCAGGACCTCGACTACACGGGATCGGTGCAGGGCGATACCCTCACCCTCGCTCCGGACAACTCTCAGGCGGAGAAGGTTGGTGCGCTGACGCTGACCAAGACTGGTAGTTAGGCATCGTAGGAAAAGGGCGGGGAGAGCATTCTCCCCGCCCTTTCTGCTGGCTGATCTGCTGGCGTTAGGCCAGCTGGAACTTCTCGGTGACCTCGCGGCGGCGCTGCCTCTCGACCACGAATGACAGGAACGGAACGACACCGGAAATAGCGGTGACAATCCACGTCATTGCCGGCCAACGGGCTTTCAAGCCGAGGTTCATCGAGGCAACGAGGAAAGCGATAAACGCCAGACCGTGCACGCGCGCGACCCAGGCGAGGAAGTCGACCTCCATGCCGAAGATGTACTCCATAATCATGCGCGCGGTCAGCAGGAGCAGCAAGATACCCGTAATCCACGCGGTGGCGGAAAACAGGGTCAGGGCTGTCTTGACGCGGCGCTGGCGCTCCGGGTGAATCCGCGCAGGTGCCGGGTTGTCGCCGGTGGAAGGGGGAAGGGGGGTACTCATCAGTTCGCCTCCGTGGTGTCGGGGTCGGTCCCTCCGCGGCGCCTCTGGACATTGAGGGCATTGAACTCCTCGACGCCGAGTTCGGGCCGGGAGGGGAGGAAGGTGTCGTCGATAGCTGTGGCGGAGCGGTCCTCGCCAAACAGGCGGGTGTCGGCCTCGTAAAGGTCTTCCATAGCGGTGCCTGAGTTGATTGCGTCGATCTTCTCGTTCTCCATCTTCAGGCCCATGCGGTAGGCATAGACGAAGAAAGCGCCGAAAAACGGCCACTGCAGGGCGTAACCGAGGTTTTGGAAGCTGCCCGTGCCAGACTGGAACCGGGTCCACTGCCACCAGGCGAGAAGCACGGTGCAGATGACCGCCGCTACCAGCAAGATAATGTGCCAGGCCCGCACCCGCACGCGTTCGCGCTTGGGGGCAGGTTCGTTGGAGTGGCTCACAACCGGTAAGTCTAGCAACCCGCGGCTGCGGCAGATTATCCTCCCGACCGCTGCTTTTCAGGTGGGCGTGAGCTCCCATGTAAAGTGAGGGGCACTCGCGCCCGTGGCGGAATTGGCAGACGCGCTGGATTTAGGTTCCAGTGTCTTATGACGTGGGAGTTCAAGTCTCCCCGGGCGCACAACACGCATCGGGGGAGACGAAGCGATTCTAGATACCCCAGTCGCGCAGGATCCGGCCGACGTGGCCGGAAGCGCGCACGTTGTACTGCGCCTGGGCGATGGTCCCGTCGGGATCCACCAGGAAAGTCGAGCGGATCACACCCTGGACCGTCTTGCCGTAGTTTTTCTTCTCACCGAACGCGCCCCAGGCGGTCATTGTTTCCTTTGTCGGGTCCGACAGCAGCGTGACGGCGAGGTCGTGGTCCGCGCGGAACGCGGCGAGCTTTTCCGGGGTGTCCGGGCTGATGCCGACTACCTCAACGCCAGCGCCGATGAACTCGTCGAAGCGCTCAGTGAAGTCGCACGCCTCGGTGGTACAGCCGGGGGTGTTGGCGCGCGGGTAGAGGTACACGATGACGCGCTTGCCTGCGTAATCGGCCAGCGAGACGGTCTCGCCACGGTCGTTGAGAAGGCTGAATGCGGGGGCTGTGTCGCCTGGTTCCAGTCGCTTATTTTCAGTCATACTTGCCCGTTTTACACTACTGTTGAAACGGACACGTCTTAGTACAAATTCAAGTAGGAGTTCATCACCGTGGCACGAGACATCAACGATATCGAGCGCGACATCGAACGCACCCGCGGCCAGCTGGCTAGCACCCTCGACGAGCTGGCGGACCGCGCCAACCCGTCGAACTTGGCGGACAACGCCAAGGACAAGGCCGCCAGCCTGCTCCAGGACGAGACCGTGCAGAAGGTTCTCGCCGGAATCAGCGCCGGAATTGTTCTCCTGGTAGCCGTCAAGGTGCTCAACGGAAACAAGCGCAAGAGGGAGCTCAAGGAGCTGCAGAAGCTCCTCGCCCGCCGCTAAGCGACGCAGCGTTGCCGAACCCCCGCATCACCGTGAACTGACACACGGTGGTGCGGGGGTTCTGTTGTGGGTCTTCCTATCAGGCCAACTCAGCGCCGGCGTCGCGCATCTCGGCGAGGGCTAGTTCGCCGCGGGTGGCGTCGACAGGCGAGCACATGTCCCGCAGGACTCGGACGGCGAAGCCTCCCTTGAGTCCGTCGAGGACCGTTGCCCGCACGCAGTGGTCGATGGCGATGCCGCAGACGTCGATCGCGTCGACGCCGCGCTCGCGCAGCCAGTCGCCGAGGCCGACACCGTCGGCTGCGCCCTCGAAGCCGGAGTAGGCGGCGGAGTACTCGCCTTTGCGAAAGAAGGCGTCGATAAGCGCGGTGTTAATGGGCTCGCGGATTGCTGCCCCCTCGGTACCCGCGACGCAGTGAACGGGCCAGGAATCGACGAAGTCGGGCTCGGCAGAAAAATGCTCGCCCGGATCGATGTGCCAGTCCTGAGTGGCCACAATGTGGGAGTAAAAGCGCGACCGGATATCGGGGTTGGCGAGGAGCTGCGCAATTTTATTCGCGACCTCGTCACCCTGCGCGGTGGCGAGCGAACCGCCGGGGCAGAAGTCGCCCTGAACGTCGACAATTACGAGTGCGGTAGTCATATAATCGCAGTGTACGCGGCCATGAGAAAAGGCCGGGCGCGTACGCGCTCCGGCCTTTGCGGTGTGCGCCACCAGGGAATCGAACCCCGAACCCACTGATTAAGAGTCAGTTGCTCTGCCAATTGAGCTAGTGGCGCATTTTTTAGTTTGTGTCGCTCTCGGCAACGAAGAAGAATATAACACCGATTCTCGCAACGCATGAAATCGCCTGTTCACGGCCGTAAAGTGGTGTGTTGTGAAGGTGTCGCGCGGACTGGCTTTTGGCATGCCCGGGGCGATAGGGTGAGAGGCGCTGGCGATTAAGGGTGCGTGTGGTGTGATGAGGTCGGAGAGATGATGGCACTTCGTGGGATTCGTGTGTTTGCCGCTGCGGCGATGTGCGCGCTACTTGCAGGATGCGCGGGAGTTGGCGGTGCGGGAAGCGCTCCGGAGGCTGAGACCTCCGCGGCCACGCTAGAACATGCCGGAGAGCCCGAGGTGTCAGTCCGCGATGAGGCCACCGGGGTCGCGCCCGCGGACCCCGTGACGGTGATGGCCGAGGCAGGCCTGCGTGCGCTTGTGATGACCAACGAGGCAGGCAAGCGAGTCGAGGGCACCTTTAACAACGACATGACTGAGTGGGAAACCAGCGAAGACCTCGGTTTCGGCCGCGCATACACGATCGAGGGTCATGACCGTGCGGGCAACGAGATTTCCACGACATTTTCCACGGTTATTCCTAACGTTCGGGCCGAGGCCTACCTTGGCCCGGTCGAAGGGTCGATGGTTGGCGTTGGGCAGGCCGTGACGGTGCGCTTTTCTGCCGCGCCCCAGGACCGCGACGCTGTCGAGGATGCCATCACGGTGAACACCTCCAACAACACAGTCGGCGACTTCTATTGGCTCGATCCGTATGAGCTGCGGTGGCGCCCGAAGGACTACTGGGAGCCGGGCACTGAGGTGAGTGTGGAGATTGACCTGTACGGCAAGAACCTGGGCGGGGGAGTGTGGGGTGCAAGCGACGCGGAAACACACTTCACTATCGGTGACGAGGTGATTACCCGGGTCGATAACGCCACGAAGACGCTGACAGTGCTGCGCAATGGCGAGGCAATTAAGTCCTTCCCAGTGTCGCTGGGAACGGACGGACAATGGGATACGCCAAACGGCGTGTACGTGGTCGGTGACCAGCACAACGCATTGCAGATGGATTCGCGATCGTATGGGCTCGCGCTCGATGCGGGTGGGTACGTTACGGATGTTGCGAGCGCGACCCAGCTGTCGTACTCCGGAATCTACGTTCACGCCGCACCGTGGGCGATGTGGGCGCTCGGTAACACGAATCAGTCACACGGCTGCATTAACGCCTCGCCTGAGGACGCTGCGTGGTATCTCAAGACGGTGAAACGCGGCGATCCCGTTGAGGTGGTCAATACCCGCGGTGGAACTTTGCGCGGGACCGACGGGTTGGGGTACTGGAACATCCCATGGGAGCAGTGGGAGAAGGGGAACCCGGAGCTGGCGTAGCGCGCGTAAGTGCAGGTAGCGTGCCCGTTGGCTCCCAGAAGTTCAATTAATTGAAAACCTATCTTCCTTTCGGCTTGCATCAAGTGTTAGGGTCACCTTGTTAGTTGAAAACTGTTGTCGATGGGGGGCGTCGACAAGCACCCACGAAAGGACCATCATGACGCTGACACGCGCTGCTGTCACTCTCACCGCAACCCTGGCAACCAGCCTTGCTCTGACCTCCTGCGCCGGCCAGAGCGAGGACGAACGACTGCACGTGGTCGCTGCAACGACCCAAATCTGCGACTACGTGAAGAACCTGGACGCGGATGCTTCCCTCGACCTGACGTGCCTGCTTTCACCGAACGCGTCTGCCCACGAACACGAGATGACCAACGAGCAGATGGGTGCGCTCAACCGCGCGGACGTTGTGTTGGTCAACGGCGTTGACCTCGAACGGTTCTTGGACCAAGCAATCGTCTCATCCGGATTCGCCGGAACCATGACCGTGACCAGCGGCTACGCGGGTGCCGCCCCTGAGGGCAGGTTCACCGTGGACGAAGGCGTAAACAAGGTCGACATCGCGCCCTGGCCCTTCGAACCGGAACCGGGGGAAGAAGCGGAGTTCACCTTCGACCCCCACGTATGGACGAGTCCGCGCGGAGCTGCGATTCAGGTAGAAAACATCGCGGACGCCCTGGACAAGGCGAGCGGAACAACAGAGTGGAGTGAGCGCGCCTCTGCGTACCTGGACCAGCTGAAGGACCTCGACCAGTGGGTGGGAGAGTCCCTTAACTCAGTTCCGCGCGAGGACCGCGTCTTGTTCACCTCGCACGATGCCTTCGGGTACCTAGCCCGCGACTACGACATCGACTTCATCGGATCCGCGTTGTCGGACTTCAACGCCCAGCAGGATGCCTCCGCGGCACACATCAAGCTCGGCGCCCAGCAGGTCGCCGACGCACACGCGAAGGTGATCTTCGGGGAGAACTCCAACAACGCCAAGTCCATCGAGGCAATTGCTCGGGCTGCGGGCGTGCGCGCAGTGACGGGAGACGACGCCCTCTACGGTGACTCGCTCGGGCCGGAAGGTACCGATGGAGCAACCTACATCGGCTCTATCGTCCACAACGTGACCAACCTTGTTCGGGCCTGGGGCGGGCAGGTCGCGCCGCTTCCTGCTTCGCTGGCGGGGGCAGAGCCGAAAGACGTCATCTAAATGGCAGTTGAGTTCAACGAGGCATTCCTCGGCTACGGTCGCACCGTAGTCCTGAGCGATGTGTCTATGACGGTTCGCCCCGGCCACGCCGTCGGGATTTTGGGATCGAACGGCACTGGCAAATCCACAGTGCTCAAGGCCACCGTCGGTCTGGCGGACGTCCTCGGCGGCGAGGTAAAGGTGGACGGCGCGATTGGCTACGTTCCCCAGCACGCGGAGACCGCCTCGGAGTTTCCGATCACGGCCGGTGAGGTCGTGGCACTCGGGCTGGTTCATGAGCTGAAGCCCTTCCAGCGCATTGGCGCGTCTGGGCGTCAGCGCAGCCTCGACGCCCTCGCGGCTGTGGGCCTCGAAGCCCGGGCGCGAGTCCGCTTCGCTGACCTCAGCGGCGGGCAGCGTCAACGGGTGCTCGTGGCCCGCGCCATTGTCAGCGCCCCACCTGTGCTCGTTTTGGACGAGCCTTTCAACGGGCTCGACTGTGATAACAGGCGCGTCTTGATTGAGGTCCTTGAAGAGCAAAAGCGCAAGGGGGTCGCGGTACTTCTGTCCACGCACGACCTCGCCTTGTCGGACGCGGTGTGTAACGCGACCCTAACAGTTGCCAACGGGAGGATCAGCCAATGATCCTCGTCCCTTGGATTCTGCGTCCGTTGCTCATGTTGCTTGCCCTCGGGTTAAGTTCTGCTCTCGTCGGAACGCTGATCAACCTGCGCCGTGCGGAGTTCTCCGCGGAGGCCCTCTCTCACGCGGTGTTCCCCGGGATCGTCATTGGATTCATCGTGGCAGGCCTAGACGGGATCGTTCCGGGCGGGGCTGTGGCAGGTGCGATCGCTGCTGCTGTCCTGACTGTTGCGGGCAACCGTGCCGGGAAAGCGGACGAAGCGGGCATCGCGATTACCCTGTCGACCTTTTACGCAGCAGGCGTCGTGATTTCGCTCGCGCACTCGGACAAGTCCGGTCAGTTAGAGGCGCTCATGTTCGGTCGTTTGCTGGAGATGTCCACGCCACGTCTGATGCAGGGGGTTATCGCCTGTGCTCTCGCGGCCGTGCTTGTTGCCGCCTACTGGCCGGCCCAGGTGGCCCTAGCGTTTGACCGCCGTGGTGCTAGCGCGGCGGGAGTGCCCACGCTGCGCCAGGACGCATTTTTCAACGCCGCTGTCGCTGCCGTTGTGGTGGCCGGCGCGGCGGCTGTCGGGGTGCTTTTGGTCATCGGGTTCCTCGTTATTCCTGCGGCTGGGGCTCGACTGGTAAGTAGCTCGCCACGAACGATGGGGGTGTGGGCAGTCGTCCTCGCCACAATCAGTTCGTTGGTCGGGATGTGGGTCGTGTCCCAGCCGCTGTCGCACCCTGTCTCGCCACAAGCGTGCGTGGTTGTTGCCTTGCTGGGCGGCTTTCTCATCGCAGCGGCAGCGGGGGCGGTGGTGCGACGATGAGCTGGTGGCACCTCAATGCTTTTGCGCTGTGGGAAGTAGTCCTCGTCGGTGCGGCCACGGGACTTATCGGATCGTACGCGCTGATGCACCGCCGCATTTTCTTTGCGGAAGCTGTCTCGCACGCGACGTTTCCCGGAGCGGTGCTTGGCGTCGTCGTCGGCGCTGCCGTAGCGCCGGACCACATTACCGAGCTGCTTTTCGCTGGCGCGTTACTCGGCTGTGCCCTGCTGTCCGCCGCGATGGCGGGGCTCGCCAGGATGCGCGGAATGACCAGCCAGTCAGCCGCGGGCATCGTCCTCTCTGCCGGGTTTGGCCTGGGTTACTTCGCCGCGACCTGGTTTAAGCCTTTGCCGGTGCACGTCGATTCCTTCCTGACGGGGTCGGTGCTCACCGCGAACGCGACGGATGTCGCGGCGGCGGGCATCGTTCTGGCCGCAGCGGTCCTCGTCGAGTGGTGGGCGGGCCCGCGCATCGTTGCGCTCGGGTTTTCCCGGGAGCTCTACACAGCTCAGGGGCGCTCGCTTACGCTTTACGACGCCACCGTGCTCACCCTCATCTGCCTCGGCATTGTCGTGGCCATCCCCGCTGTCGGCACGATCGTGTCCATCGCGCTGTTAGCTGCCCCGGCGGCGATTCTGCGTCCGTGGGTGCGCTCCCCATCAGCGCTGGTGTGGGCTGCACCGGTCGTTGGTGTCCTGCTCGGCGTGGGTGGTTTGCTTACCGCCGAGGTGTGGGGATTGTCCGCCGGCGGCATGATCGCGCTGTGGGCGGGTGTTGTCTTCGCGGGCTCCTCGGTGGCGCGCCACCTGACATAGTATCGAGGTTATGGATGTCTCCGCGTTACCGGCTAAAACCCAGGATTACCTGAAGGTAATCTTCGATCTCACCGAACGCACGAACTCGCCTGCCGCGATGGGCAAGGTGGCCGAGCGTATGGAGCAGCGCCCGTCGACGACGACCGAAGGGATCAAGCGGCTCGCGGAGAAGGGCTTGGTCGATTACGAGCCCTACGGGGGCATTTCGCTGACGGGCGCCGGCCGCGAACTGGCCACGACGATGGCGCGGCGCCACCGCCTGCTGGAGACCTACCTCGTGGAGCGGCTCGGTTACAGCTGGGACGAAGTGCACGAGGAGGCAGACAACCTCGAGCACGCGGTGTCCGACACCTTCATCTCCCGGATCGACGCGGTCCTGGGCCACCCCACGCGGGACCCGCACGGTGATCCCATTCCCAACGAGCGGGGTGAGGTGGAGGTGCTGCAGGTGCAGAGTTTGGCGTCGCTAGGCGATGGCGCGAGCGGAACCGTCGAGCGGATCCACGATTCAGACTCCGAGCTGTTGCGCTACCTCGCGGAGGTAGGCATCCGCCCCGGGGTTACTGTCACCATGACGGGGACGCGGTTCGCACAGATGCGCTTGGTGCGCGCTGGGGACCGCGAGGTCGCGCTTGCCGACGCCGCCGTCGCCGCCATCGACGTCAGCACAGCGTAGCCAGGGGCTAAGGTGCAAACGGAAAAACGGCCCTGCTTGCGCAGGACCGTTTCATTCGGGGTGGCTGACGGGACTCGAACCCGCGACACCCAGGATCACAACCTGGTGCTCTACCAGCTGAACTACAGCCACCATCGTTGCTGTCTAGCTCGCGCCGCAGGCAACATCAAGCACATTAGTACGCGGCGGTTGTTTTACAAAAACCGCTGGTAGGCGTCGCTGGCGGCGGCAGCTGCGCGGGCGGCGTCCTCGGATTCCGGGCCGGGGGCGGGGACGAACACACAGCGGCGGTAGTAGTCGAGCTCGCGGACGGAGTCGACGATGTCGGCCAGCGCCCGGTGCTTCATGCCCTTTTCGGGCTGGTTGAAGTAGGCCTTGGGGAACCAGCGCCGTGAGAGCTCCTTGACGGTGGAGACGTCGATCATGCGGTAGTGCAGCGCCTTATCGAGTGCGGGCATGTGCGCGCGGATGAAGGAGCGGTCGGTGGCGATCGAGTTTCCCGCAAGCGGTGCGGGGTGGTTCGGGTCGCAGTGCTTGGCCACGAGCTCCAGAACCGCCTTTTCCGCCTCCTCGATGGTGACGGTGGAGGTGGTGATGTCGTCCAGAAGCCCGTTTTCCGAGTGCATCGCGCTGACAAAGTCGTCCATCTCCGCGAGCTGCGCGTCGGTGGCGTGGACCACGAGGTCGATGCCCTCGTCGAGGATGTTCAGATCGGCGTCGGTGACAAGGGCCGCGACCTCAACGATGACGTGGCGCTCCGGTTCCAGGCCCGTCATCTCCAAATCGACCCAGACGATCCTGTCGTGCTTGGTGCTCATTTACTCGTCTCCCATCTTGGCGTAGAAGGAGCCCACGATCGGGGCGATGATCCCACGCGGGCCGTAGGTGGACACGACGTCCATGGCCTTGGAGAGCGGCCCGGGCACGACGCGGCGCTTGTTGCGTCGCAAAGCGTTGAGCGTGTCGCGCGAGCAGGACTCGTAGGTGGTCCAGAGGAAATCCGGGACGACCTTGTCCACGATGGTCTGCTCGTCCTCCGGGATGTGCGCCTCGCGCACGGGCCCCGGGGCGAGGAGGGTGACGTGGACCCCGGAGTCATTGAGCTCGTAGTGCAGTGCCTCGGTGAACGTGTTCACGCCGGCCTTGGTGAAGACATAGGTGGCGTTGTTGGGGATCGGGATGTTGCCCGCGGCCGAGCCCACGTTGCACAGTGCACCCTCGCCGCGCGGCACCATCTGGTTGAGCACGGCTTTGGTGATGCGGAACACTGCGGTGGCGTTCAGGTTGTACTGGTTGGTCTCGTAGGTCCAGTCCTGCTTCATGAACGGGCCGAACGAGGCGATGCCCGCGGAGTTGATGCAGATGGTGACGGTGCGGGCGTTGATGTAGTCGAGCAGCGCGGTAACGTCGCGCTCCTTGGACAGGTCCGCCGCGAACACGTCGACGTTGACGCCGTGGCGGGACGATAGCTCGTTCGCGAGCGCCATCAGCACGTCCTCGCGCCGGGCGACAACGATCAGGTTGTACCCGGCGGCGGCGAGATCGCGGGCGATCGCCTCGCCGATGCCCTGGGACGCGCCCGTGACGAGCGCGTAGGAGTCGATAGTGGGGGAGGGGAAAGTCATGGCCCCCAGGGTACTAGTCAGTTTCGACAGTGAAGAGGTCGCCGGGTTGGCAGTCGAGGGCTGCGCAGAGCGCGGTGAGCGTCGAAAAGCGCACGGCCTTTGCGCGATTGTTCCGCAGCACCGAGAGGTTGACGGGCGTGATGCCGACCTCCTCGGCGAGGGCTGCGCCGGTCGTGCCGCGCTTTTCAATGAGCCGGTCGAGGTGGCAAACGACCCGGGGCTCGGGGCGGGATTCAGACAAGTCCCTCTACCTCCTTCTCGAGCGCTGCGCCGCGCTTCACGACGCTTGCGAGGATACCCAGCGTGATGGTGAGTGCGAACGCCGGGGCGATGTCCGACAGGGGTGTGCGAGACGCCGTCTCCCACCAGTGTTCGACACCCAGTTCAGAGGCGGCGAGATTGTTGGCCATGCCCTCAACCCCAAGCCGGACGAGGATCCACACTCCCATCATCCAACCGGCGACGTTGAGATTGCGGATGCTTCCGGCTGTGAAGATCTCACCGCGCATCATTGGTACAAGGGCCCGGGCGAGAAACACCGCTGTTGCCGTGAGCGCCGCGTACTTCAGTACCAGTGCGGTCGTGAGAAACGTGACCGCGCCACCGCTGAGCTCGCCGGCGAGCAGGCCCTGGGGCAGGGCGGGGGACAGGCGGGTGATGAATGACCCGGTTCGTGCCATCTGAATGATCTCGGGGATACACCAGATGACTGTGCCGATGACGATGGCGGTGAGTGACTGGGCAAAATCGTTGCGGGACCTGGTTGACATGGCACGCTCCTTATCGAATGGCGATGGTATCGATATCCGATAATAGCGTTTTTCGATAAGCGCACAAGCGCTACTCTCCGGCAATTTCGCGCAGGGCCGCGACGTGGCACTCAAAGGCGTTTTTGCCTTGTTCGGTGAGGCTGACCCATACGGTGTCCTTCGCACGAGTTGGGCCGTACTCGCGAAACCTGGTGATGTAACCGGCGGACTCAAGCGTTGTGAGCTGCTTGGATAGTGTGGCGTCGGAAAGCTTGGTGATGTCACGCAGTCGCGAGAATCGCATCTCGTAGCGCGCCTCGCCCTCCACGGCCCCCGCAGCGTTGAGTGCGGCACAAATTGTGAGGCGATGAATGGGGTGGATGACGGGATCGAGCTCCATTAGCGGCCTTCCCGCCACAGTAAGGTGGCCGCCGCGCCTGTGGCCGCGAGTCCGGCCGCCGCTGAGATGTACGGATCGCCTTTGGGGACAAAGGCGATCAGGGCGTAGGTGAAAAGAAAGGGGAGGAGGGAGGTCCATGAAAACTGCGGGTCTTCCCCGATCGGTTGCTTCATTGCGTAGCGCACGCCGCGCCTCTTCCGGGGGGCGACAAATGCGGAGAGAACCGTGGCGGCGCCGAATAGCAATGCCCACAAGAGCTGTTCCTGCAAAACGAAAAAGACGGCTAGCCCAAGAAGGGCGCTTGGCAGGGCAATGTAAACGAGCGAAGGCGCCGGAGTCGCCCGCGATTCGACGTCGCGGACGGCCTCGAGCGCCTCATGTGCGTCCTTACTTTCCATGATGGAAAGTATAGGGCGGTCTTACACCTCGTGCATCTCCGTGTGCTTGGTCTCCGGCGACCACATGATCGCGGCCAGGGAGATGGCGGTGACCACCACCAGGTAGATACCGACGGCCTGCGGGCCATATGCGGCGTTCAGTGCGGTGGCGATGAAGGGGGCGATCGCGGCACCCAGGATGGACGAGACGTTGTACGAGATTCCGGACCCGGTGTAGCGGACGTTAGAGGGGAACAGCTCGGGCAGGATGGCGGACATCGGGCCGAAGATTAGGCCCATCAAGATCATGCCGATGAAGAGGAACACGCCCAGAGACACCATGGTGAAGGAGTCGGGGTTGAGCAGCCAGCGGAAGCTCAGGCCGTAGGCGATGATGGCCACGGAGGTCAGTCCCAGGACCGGCCGGCGGCCGTGCGTGTCGGCCAGGTGGCAGGCGACCGGGATGCCGATCATGAAGCCGAAGATGCACACCAGCTGCAGCTTGAGGAAGTCGACGTAGGGGATGCCCAGGCCAACGCCCTCAGCGGGGTTGCCGATTCCGTAGGACAGGAACCACGTGGTGACGATGTAGAACAGCGTGTAGCAGCCGACCATGATGAAGGTGCCCTGCAGGAGCGGGCGCCAGCCGTTTTTGAAAACCTCGGACAGTGGCGAGGACAGCTTTTCGTCCTTGTCCAAAACCTGTTGGAAGACCGGGGTCTCCTCGACCTGAAGGCGGATCCACAGTCCGACGGCGACCATGACCGCGGACATCAGGAAGGGGATGCGCCAGCCCCATGTCATGAACGCGCCTTCGAGATCGCCTCGGGCGTGGCCCAGCCACGTGACCAGGACGAGGAACAGTCCGTTGGCCAGGACGAACCCGAACGGAGCTCCGAGCTGCGGCCACATCGCGGCCCATGCGCGCCGTCCCTTTGCGGCAGTTTCGGTGGACAGCAGCGCTGCGCCGGACCATTCGCCGCCGAGGCCGAGTCCCTGACCGAAACGCATCAGGGCGAGCAGCGCGGGGGCCCAGATGCCGGCCTGCGCGTAGGTGGGCAGAAGGCCGATGATGAATGTGGCGATGCCCATCGTGAGCAGCGCGCCAACCAGCGTGGCCTTGCGGCCGACGCGGTCGCCGAAGTGGCCGAACACGACCGATCCCAGCGGGCGGGCGATGAACGCGAGCCCGAAGGTGGCGAAGGACTGCAGTAGCGCGACAGTGGAGCTTTCCGACGCCGGGAAGAACAAAAACGGAAGCACTGCGACTGCCGCCGTTGCGTAGACGTAGAAGTCGTAGAACTCAATCGTGGTGCCAATCGTGGAGGCGAAGCGCACGCGGCGCCGCTCCTCCCGAGTGGTGGTGCGCGGGGCAGTGTCGACCGTCGGTGCAACGGTCGCGGTCTGGGTGTCAACGGGCGGCGCCACGATGTCTCCTCTCAAAGCGTTCCAGTATGTGGGATTCAAGTTTTACACCGTGGGATACATGGCTCGCAACCGGGTGCCCCCGAGGTACGAAAAACCACCCCGCAGCGTGTGCGGGGTGGTTCAGGTGAAGGGGTTTAGTTCGGGTCTTCTGTGGACTCCGGCTCGCTGCCGATATGGTGCTTCCCGGCCTCGAGCAGCCGATCAGGGTCATCGCCGCCTGTCGACGGGGACTGCGAGCTCAGCTACTTCTCCTCGTCGTCGCTAGCGGAGGCGTCGCGCTGGAAGTCGCCGTCGGCGTCCGGGTCGCCCAGGTGGTCAATGCTGTCTTCGTTCGTGGGGGTCGACCCCGCGCGTCCGTTGTTATCGAGCGTCATGGCATTCTCCTTGCGTTGAGGGGCTTCCAGTGGGTCGCCATCGAGCTTAGCGACGCCCCCCGTGCTAGTTTCCAGGTAAATCCGCCCACGCCAGCTGAGCGCCGGCGTGGCCGACCAAGACAACGCTGATGATCGTCGCGATCGCGGCGACCACCATAAGTCCGCGAATGGCGCCCGGGGCGGGAATGGAAAAACGCCCAGTGCTGTGGATGAAGAACAGCGCAACCGCGCCGAGCAGGACAACGACTGCAGCGGTGGCGGCGTTCGCGTACGCCGCGTGCTGCGCCACCTCGCCGAGGTTGCTCTCGCTCAACCCCATCGGAGCGAGAAGTGACTCTCCCGTGCTGCGCGCGGCCAACATCGACGCAGCTGCCACCACAGAAGTAATCAATGCCGTAATACGCCACGACCGCGTGAAGCGGCCGGGCTGAAGCGCCCAGGCGATCGCGAGTGCCGCGGCCAACGGGGCGGCGACGGCAGCGAGATGGATGACAAGCGGGTGGGCGGGAATGCCCGCGATACTCATGAACATGGACGAATCTTCGCGCACCTGGCATGCAGGGAGCTGACAGAAAACCGGCAAATCGTCGCCGTTTGGCCACCAGTTCGCTGCGTCAGGATAGGGTATCCTACCTGCGAAAACAGGGGAAATGGAAAAGTGCCCCCGGCAGGATTCGAACCCGCGACCAGCCGGGTAGAAACCGGATGCTCTAATCCACTGAGCTACGGAGGCAGCGCACATATCTTAGCGCACCCGCCCGTGCTCTTCGGTTAGGTACCCGTCTCCACCGAACGTAGGATCGGGGCCATGTCGGAGAAGGTAGCGGTCACGAAGGACAATGGCGCGCGCGCCGGGCGGGGAGTCCGTAGCGCGTGGACGTTTTATCTGACGGTGCTTGCCGTCAGCGCGCTCATCGCCGGCGGGGTCTCGCAAGTCTTTCTCACCGAGTCCCTCGCCGCGCTCGGCATCCCGGATCCGGGCGCGTTAACCACCTTCGCACTGCCTGCCCTGCGCGGTACCGCGTGGATGCTCGTCGCCCTCGCCGTGGGCTCGTTTCTCTTCTCCGCCTTCCTTATCCCGCCCCGCCAGGCGGGCCCCGATCTCAACGGGGCTCGGTTGACCGTGGACGGCCACATTGCGTCGCGCGCTGGCGGGTGGGCGTCGATAAGCGTTGCGTTGATCGCGCTGACGATGATTCCGCTAGTGCTTTCCGACGTCTCCGGCACGCCGTTCGGCTCCGTCGTGCTGCAGCCCCTCTCCTGGGAGACGGCGCTGTCCCAGGTCGCGGACGCGCGGACATGGCTTATCGTCGGGGCTATCTCTTTAGTCGTGGGCGTCGCAGCGCTAGTGAGCCGTTCCTGGTGGTCGCAGGTCGCACTGTTTATCGGCGCGATTATCTCGATCATGCCGCTCGGCCTGACCGGCCACTCGGCCAGCGGAGGCGACCACGACTACGGGACGAACTCGTATCTGTGGCACCTGACCTTCATGCTCATCTGGGTCGGCGCGCTCATGGCGCTTGTCGCACACGGGCGCCGGCTCGGCCCGCACCTGCCGGCGGCGGTGGAGCGCTACTCCCGCATTGCGTTGTTCGCGTTCATCGTCATGCTGCTCTCCGGTGTCATCAACGCGGCGATCCGCGTCCGGCCCGAGGACCTCACCGCCTACAACTACGGGTGGGTGCTGGTGGCAAAGACTGTCGGCCTTCTCGTGCTGGGCCTGGTGGGGTACGCCCACAGGCAGGTCATTATCCCGCGCCTGCGTCGCGGCGAACCCGGCTTCGTGCGCCTGGCGACGATTGAGGTACTACTAATGGCGCTGGTGACGGGCCTAGCCGTTACCCTCGGGCGCACCCCTCCGCCCCCGCCGCGCGACCCGAACCTCAGCGAGATGCAGCTCGCGCTCGGCTACGAGCTTGATCAACCGTTGACCACTTTCAACTGGCTCGGAATGTGGCGCCCGGAGCTGCTCTACAGCGTCATCGCCCTCCTTCTGGCGGGCTATTACCTGTGGCTGACCCGGCGTGTAGACGACTGGAAGATCGGGCGCACCGTGTGGTGGCTACTGGGAAATGCGATCACGGTGGTCACGATGTCCTCTGGAATCGGTATGCATATGCCGGCCTCATTTACCGCGCACATGGTCGTCCACATGATCTTGTCCATGACCGTGCCCGTCGCTCTCGTGCTCGGCGCGCCGCTGACCCTGGTCAAGCGCGCCTACCCGGCAGGAGAGTTCAACCCGCGGCTGTGGGTCGAGTCCTTCGAACGCTCGCGTTTCCTCCGCGTGGTTACCTACCCGCCAGTGTCCATGTGCCAGTTCGTGTTCTTCTTCTACGTCATGTACGTCTCAATCCCGCTCTACGAGCTGCTCATTTCCGAGCACGCGGGCCACGTCATCATGAACGCGGTGTTCCTCATCTCCGGATACTTCTACTTCTGGGAACTAATCGGTCCCGACCACATCGCCGGTCGCTTCTCCGCCCGGGCCCGCCTCGCGTGGCTGTGGGTGTCCATGCCTATCCACCTGTTCATGGGCGTCTACCTCATGCAGCTCAACATCGTCATGGGGGAGGAGTTTTACCGCTCCCTCGCGCTGTCGTGGCAGCCGGATCTGCTTGCCGACCAGAAAGTCGGCGGCGGCATCGCGTGGGCATCAGGATCCTTCCCGCTCGTCATCGTCTTCGGAGCCCTGTTCTGGGCGTGGTGGTCGGAGGACCGCGCAGAATCGCAGAAGATCGACCGAGAGGCGCAGGAGTCCGACGACGAGGAGTGGCGCCGCTACAACGAGATGCTCGCGCAGTACTCCCACACCGGTGGCTCTGGCAAGTAAAACAGCGATTTGCATGTGGGCTTGTGGATGCTCCGAGAGGGTTGTCCACAGGCCTTTTCGCTTGCTCTTTTCAGGAGGGCGCACAGGTAGCAGTGTGGAGTGTGCCGGGTCCGAGACACGGGCCCGGGTTCAGACCAACTGGGGGGAATCACCATGAGCCAAATGCCCGTGACCATCAACGGAAACCTGATCGCCGACCCGGAGTTCCGCACCTTCGAGGACACCGGTTCCACTCTGTGCAAGATCCGCGTTGCTACCTCGCGCCGCTACCGGACCGAGGAAAAAGACCCGAAGGGTGCACCGATCTGGAAAGACACCGACAACCTCTACGTCGACGTCGAATGCTGGGGCCAACTCGCCGTCAACGTCGGTGCCTCGCTGCGCAAGGGCTTCCCGGTCGTCGTCTGTGGCTACCTCATCACCGACGTTTGGGAGAAAGAACTCGAGGAAAACGGCGCGAAGAAGACAGAAGCGCGCTACACGACCAAGCTTAAGGCCACGCGTGTGGGCTTCGAGCTGAGCAACTCTCAGGTCTCATCGCTTCGCAGCAGCGCCGCCGGTAACACCCTCGAGGGCCAGGAACCCGTCACGCTGCAGTCGGCCGAAGACCTGCAGATGGCGCAGGCCACGCGAGGGGACGCGGTGGCTCCGTTCTAGACAATCGCGGCCTGTGGAGGTGGGGTACCCTGAGTGGAGAATTCTTTCAACACGAAGGGGATAACACGTGGCTGAGTTCATCTACACGATGAAGAACGTACGCAGGGCCATCGGTGACAAAGTCATTCTGGACAATGTCACCATGGCCTTTTACCCCGGCGCCAAAATTGGTGTCGTGGGCCCCAACGGCGCGGGTAAGTCGTCGTTGCTCAAGATCATGGCCGGCATGGACCAGCCCAACAACGGCGAGGCCTTCCTCGACCCGGGTGCGACCGTGGGCATCCTGCTGCAGGAGCCGCCCCTCAACGAGGATAAGACCGTGCGCGAGAACGTCGAGGAGGGCCTCGGCGAGATCTTTGAAAAGAAGCAGCGCTTCGAGCAGATCGCCGAAGAGATGGCCACCAACTACTCCGACGAATTGATGGAGGAGATGGGCAAGCTCCAGGAGGAGCTCGACGCCGCCGACGCCTGGGAGGTCGACTCCAAGATCGAGCAGGCGCTGGACGCGCTGCGATGCCCGCCGGCAGATGAGCCGGTCACGCACCTCTCCGGTGGTGAGCGCCGCCGCGTGGCACTGGCCAAGCTCCTGCTGCAGGAGCCGGACCTGCTGCTTCTCGACGAGCCCACGAACCACCTCGACGCCGAGTCCGTCCTCTGGCTGGAGCGCCACCTGCAGGACTACAAGGGTGCCGTCCTGGCCATTACCCACGACCGCTACTTCCTCGACAACGTCGCCGAGTGGATCTGCGAGGTCGACCGCGGCAAGCTTTACCCGTACGAGGGCAACTACTCCACCTACCTGGAGAAGAAGGCGGAACGCCTCGAGGTTGCCGGCAAGAAGGACCAGAAGCTGCAGAAGCGTCTGAAGAACGAGCTCGACTGGGTCCGTTCCTCCCCGAAGGCCCGCCAGGCGAAAAACAAGGCCCGTCTGGAGCGCTACGAAGAGATGGCTGCCGAGGCTGAGCAGTACCGCAAGCTCGACTTCGAGGAAATCCAGATCCCGACCCCGCCGCGCCTGGGCAACAAGGTCGTCGAGGTGGAAAACCTGGACAAGGGCTTCGACGGCCGCGTCCTGATCAAGGACCTGTCGTTCACCCTGCCGCGCAACGGCATCGTCGGCGTGATCGGCCCGAACGGTGTGGGTAAGACCACCCTGTTCAAGACCATCGTCGGTCTGGAGGAGCCGGACAGCGGCACCGTCTCCGTCGGCGAGACGGTCCAGCTGAGCTACGTGGACCAGAACCGCGCCAACATCGACCCCGAAAAGACTGTGTGGGAGGTCGTCTCTGACGGTCTCGACTACATCCACGTCGGTCAGAACGAGATGCCGTCGCGCGCCTACCTGTCCGCGTTCGGGTTCAAGGGCCCGGACCAGCAGAAACCGTCGAAGGTCCTATCCGGTGGTGAGCGCAACCGCCTCAACCTGGCGCTGACGCTCAAGCAGGGCGGAAACCTGATCCTGCTCGATGAGCCGACCAACGACCTGGACGTTGAGACCCTCGGCTCCCTCGAAAACGCCCTGCAGAAGTTCCCGGGTTGCGCCGTGGTCATCTCGCACGACCGCTGGTTCCTGGACCGCACCTGCACCCACATCCTCGCGTGGGAAGGCAACGTCGAAGAGGGACAGTGGTTCTGGTTCGAGGGTAACTTCGGCGACTACGAGAAGAACAAGGTTGAGCGCCTCGGTGAGGACGCGGCGAAGCCGTCGCGCGTTACCCACCGCCGCCTGACCCGCTAATTTCCGCGAACCACCGAAAGGATGGGACCTCGGCCATGACTGAATCGAGCGCACCACACACATCGAACCTGACCGACGAAGTTACGCTGCCAGTGCGCTGGAGCGACTTCGACCGGTTCGGGCACGTGAACAACACTGCCTACCTCGAGTTCGCCCAAGAGGCGCGCATCGTGTTTAGCAACGCTCACTTCGGCGGGAGTGCGGGCCTGCCCGTCTTCGTGCGCCGCGTGGAGGCGGATTACAGCCGACCCATCCTGCCGGACACGACGGAGGTCACTGTGCGCACCGAAGTGACGCACGTGGGCAATACGTCGTTCACCACGCGCCAAGACGTGCTCGACCGCCACGGCCGCGTCTGCTGCACGGTCACGAGTGTCCTTGTCGTGGTGGACACGGCCACCGCGTCACCGCGCGCCATCACCAAGCACGAGATGGGGATTCTCACCCGTGCGAACTGAGACGCTTAGGGTCTACCGCGGAGGGGCGGGGCTGAAGGCCCTAATCGGTCGGGCGGTTGCGATCGACGCCGCCGCCTCGGCCCGCTTCGCAGTGCTCGGTGAGATGAGCGTCGACGTTTTCGTCACCACTCCCTTTGACTGCATCGCAGCGCGCCGAGTCGAGGCCATCGCGTCTCGCGACGGGGCCGTCGTGTCCGCGACCGACCTGCTCTCCGCGCTGGAGACGAACACGGACGATGTGGGCACGCCGCGTGACCCGAATTGGCCGGGAGCCCTCCCGCCGAAGGAGGGCTTCGTCGAGCGCGACACCGTTCCCATCGGGGTGGTGCGACAATTGGCGGATGACGGCCGCGCCCTTGCCCGCCAGTTCTCCGGCCCCCTCGGGCCGCCCACCTCGCTGCTCAACCAAACGGTGCTCACCGCGGATGCGGATTCGTCCGACCCCGTCGAGATCCCCATGCGGATGATTTTCACGTGCACATCCCTCGGCCTCATCCCGGGGTTTGCCGCCCCGGTTGAGGTGCCGCGCCACTTGCGCGTGGCCACCGCCGGACGCTGGGTTCGCCTAGACGCGCCGTTCGGCAGCGTGTACCGCAGCACCTCCCTCGGACTCTTCGCCTAGCCACCACATCACGTGAACCCGTGTGCCGGATCTCCCCACCTTTTGCGTGCGGGAGGCACAATCGCGGGCTGTTGTCGGCGTAGTATGTGCAAGAGTGACTAACGTTCCCGTAGAGTTTTCAGCTTCACTCGTGGCACCCGCTGGGGCCTCGCTGAGCGCGGATGTTTCCGCAGCAGGTAGCACAATAACCGCAGTGTCGTTCAGCGGAGACTTCACCGTCGAGCCCGCTGAGGCTCGAGACGTATTGTCCTCCGCACTAATCGGGGCACCGCTCAACGAATACACCGAGGTAGTCCAGGCGCGTATCGATACCGCGCTGGAAGAGTACGAACAGCACACCGGAGACAGCGTTCAGCTCACGGGTTTGACCACGCGCGAGATGGCGCAGGTGGTGCGCCGCGCAATCTCTGGCGCCGTGAACTTCGAGGATTTGGAATGGGACATCCTCCACACGGAGGTGCTGCCCACCGTCGTCAACGTGGCACTGGAGGAAGTCATCCTCGAGCAGGTCAAGACCGGCCAGCGCGGCCCCACGTTGCGCTTCTGGGAGTGGGACGACTGCGCGACGGTGATCGGGTCCTTCCAGTCCTACACCAACGAGGTGTATCCCGAGGGCGTAGAAAAACACAACGTGCAGGTGGTACGTCGCATCTCCGGCGGCGGAACCATGTTCATGGACGGCGGCAAGTGCATCACCTATTCGCTCTACGTTCCGGAAAAGCTGATTGCGGGCTTAAGCCACGTCGATTCCTACGAGTTCCTCGACCGCTGGGTTGTCGACGCCCTCAACGAGCTCGGGGTTGAGTGCTGGTACATCCCCATCAACGACATCACCGCCAGCGAGGGAAAGCTCGCGGGTGCCGCCCAGAAGCGCCGAGGCCGTGCGGTGCTCCACCACACCACGATGAGCTACGAGATGAACACCGAAAAGATGCTCGATGTTCTGCGCACCGGCAAGCCGAAAATTCTTGAAAAGGGCCTGCCGAGTGCGAACAAGCGCGTCGACTCCGTCAGCCGCCAGACCACCGCAACTCGGGCCGAGGTCATCGACGCCCTCCGCGAGGCCTTTGTTTCCCGCTACGGCGGCAGCACCAGCGAGCTCGACTCCGAGACTCTCAACGCCGCAAGGGAGCTTGTCGACGCCAAATACACCTCACAGGCCTGGACCCACCGCGTCCCGTAGAGTCCACCGCTCCCGAGAAACAGAAAGTGCCCAGTCCGAAAAGACTGGGCACTTCTTGTTCGCTACTAGAGCGAGTTGATCGGGCGGCCGAGGTTCTTCAGCAGCGCTTCAACCACGATCTCGGAACGAGTCGGGTGAGGCAGCATGACGCGGGAGAACGTCTCAGCGTCCATCTCACCGGTGTGGCTGACAGCAACCATTCCGATGAGCTCGGTGACACCGGCACCGACCAGGTGCAGACCGAGGATGTCGCCATCTTCGGAAACGGTGATCTGAGCGAAACCGACGGATTCGCCGGCACCCAGGGCACGGCCGTTCTCAGCCAGAGGCACGATCGATGCCTTGGCCTTGATGCCACGCTCCTTGGCCTGCTCCGCAGAGATACCGATGGAGGCAACTTCCGGCGTGGTGTAGGTACACCGCGGTACCCAGTCGCGCCAGTCCTTGTCCTCCTGCACGCGGCGAACGCCTGCGATGTTGTCCACACAGCGCACGCCCTCGTGCGTGGCCTTGTGGGCCAGGCAGGGGCCGCCGGCGACGTCGCCGATGGCGTACAGACCCCATGCGGCGGACTTGCCGAGGGAGTCGGTCTCGATGAAGCCACCGCGACCGATGACGCCAAACTTCTCCAGGCCGAGGCCCTGAGAGTTGGGCACAACACCAGCAGCAACGAGGACCTTAGAGACGGTCTCGGTGTGCTCGGTGCCGTCGACGGAGGTCCACGTGATCTCCGCGCCGTCACCCTTGGTCTTGGCAGAAGACACGCGTGCTCCTGCTTCAACCTTGATGCCGCGCTTCTTGAACTCGTTGGCAACCGTCTCAGAGATGGCTTCCGGCTCGTTCGGCATGAAGCGGGGAGCCGCCTCAAGCAGGGTCACCTTGGAGCCAAGGTCACCGTACAGGCAGGCGAACTCGGAACCGATAGCACCGGAACCGATGACCACCATGGACTCCGGGATCTCATCAGGAACAAGAGCTTCCTTGTAGGTCCAGATGTTCTTGCGGTCAGGCTCCATGCCCGGCAGGACGCGAGGGGATGCACCGGTTGCAACAATGATGTGCTCCGTGTGGATCTTCTGAACCTTGCCGTTCTCGAGCGTGACCTCAATCTCGCCCTTGTCCACGATCTCAGCGGTACCACGGATGATCTCAGCGCCATTTCCCTGGAGAAGGGCGCCAACACCACCGGTGAGCTGCTTGGACACGGAACGCGAGTGCTTCACGAGCTTGGAGATGTCCACCTGCGGGGTACCCATGCTGATACCGAAGCGAGGGCCTTCCTTGGCGGCGCGGACGAGCTCCGCACCGTGCAGGAGTGCCTTTGTGGGGATACAACCCCAGTTCAGGCAGATACCACCGAGGTCAGCCTTCTCAATGACGGCTGTGCGCAGACCCAGCTGGGCAGCACGCACTCCGGCGGGGTAACCACCGGGGCCAGCCCCGATGACTACGACGTCGTATGTCTCTTCCATGTTTTGTCCCATGTCTACCCCTAAGCGAAGAGCAGTGCCGGGGATTCCAGCAGAGTCTTCAGTTCCTTGCAGAACTTAGCGGAGTCAGCACCATCGACGACGCGGTGGTCAGCGGACAGGGTAGCGGTCAGGATCGATGCGACAACGGGGTTGCCGTTTGCATCGGGCACGAACTGCTTCTTCACGCCACCGACTGCGAGGATGCCCACCTGCGGCGGGTTGATGATCGCGTCGAAGTGGGCGATACCGAACATGCCGAGGTTGGAGATGGTGAAGGTGCCACCCTGGAACTGCTCGGGCTTCAGGGTGCCGGCCTTGGCGCGGGTGGCCAGGTCGGTGATCTGAGCCGAGATCTGAGACGGGCTCAACGTGTCGGCGTTCTTCACGATGGGGGTGATGAGACCCTCATCGGTCGAAACAGCGATGGAGATGTCGGCGTGCTCGAACTGCTTGATGGTGTTGGTGGCTGCGTCGAACTGCGCGTTGAGCGCGGGTACTCGAGTGAGTGCCTTTGCAACGGCAGCGGTGACGAGGTCGTTCACCGTCAGGCGGAGATCGAGGCGGTTAGCGTTGACCTCCTTGCGGAAGGCCATCAGAGCGTCCATCTTTGCCTCGACGGTCACGCGGAAGTGCGGCGACTCGAGGTAGCTTTCCTTCAGGCGCGATGCAATGACGTTGCGCATCGAGCTCATCGGGATGGACTTAGCCTTGTTCTCCTTGGAGTCAGCCGACTGGGCTGCCTGCGCGGGAGCCGCTGCAGGAGCTGCCGGAGCCTCCGGCTCGCGGTTCAGCGCGATCCATGCACGAACGTCATCGAGGGTCACGCGGCCGTTACGGCCGGAAGGACGGACGTCAAGCAGGTTGACACCCTCTTCCTCGGCGAGGTCGCGAGCGTGCTCGGTGGCGTCGACACGCGAGTCGTCGCCCTGGTTCTGCACGAAGCCCTGGCGCGGGAGGTCGTTGCCGAATCCGAGGGATCCGCCAGCAGCCTCGACGGCCTTCTGCATGTCAGCGACGGTGACGCGGCCACCGCGGCCGGTAGCTTCGACCTTCGACAGTGCGATGCCGTGCTTCTTGGCGAGGTCAGCAGCGTGCGGGGTAGCAGGAACGTCTTCGCTGTCGGAGCCCTTGAGGGACTCCGGGATGCGGGTCGGTGCTGCCTTGGCTGCGGACGTGGCGTCAGCGGTGGAACCCGGCTGGTTCTTGGAACCGGAGATCTTCTTGCGGGAAGAAGCGTCCGAGGTGTCCTTTGCCGGCGGGAACTGCTTGTCCTTGTCGGCAACGTCGTCGATGAGGTTGTTCGCCTTCGCAGCGGACTGCGGATCGTTGTGCTCGAACGTCTCATCCTGGGACGCGCCACCGGCGCGGCTGATGAAGGCGTCGATCTCCTCGGCGGAAGCGTCGGAACCGGAGATGACGGCCAGGGTGGTACCGACGTCGATCGTCTCACCCGGGTTCACCACGAGGCGAACGATCTTGCCGTCGACCGGAGCTTCGACCTCACCGGAGAGCTTGGAGGACTCCGCCTCTGCAAGGGTGTCGCCCTCGGAAACCTGGTCGCCTTCAGCGACGAGCCAGTTCGTCAGGGTGCCCTCTTCCATGGTCATGCCCCACTTGGGCATCTCCACGGCGTGGAGGTCCTCAGGAATTGCGACGTTGCTTGCAGGCGCAGATGCAGCCTGGGTCTGCTGCGCAGCCGGCTGAGCAGCCTCTTCTGCGGGAGCAGCAGCCGAAGCGCTGTCGCCGCCGTTGAGGAATGCGTCGACCTCTGCGTCGGAAACGTCAGAGTCGGCCAGAACAGCGAGGGTGGTGCCGACGTCGATGGTCTCGCCCGGGTTCACCACGAGGCGAACGATCTTGCCGTCGACCGGGGCTTCGACCTCACCGGAGAGCTTGGAGGACTCTGCCTCCGCGAGGGTGTCGCCTTCGGAAACCTGGTCGCCTTCAGCGACGACCCAGTTCGTCAGGGTGCCCTCCTCCATGGTCATGCCCCATTTGGGCATTTCTACTGCGGTTAGTTGAGCCATTTTAGGCCTCCACTACCGAGCGGACTGCCGCCTCAATCTGGTCCACACCAGGGGTCCAGTACTTCTCAAGCGCAGAGGAGAACGGAACCGGGGAGTGCGGCGGGATGGCCAGCTGGATCGGAGCCTTCAGGGAGTCGAAGCCCTTGGATGCGACCAGGGCTGCGACGTCGTGGGCGAAACCACAACGTGCAGCGGACTCGTCGGCGACGACGAGGCGGCCGGTGGAGGCGACGGACTCGAGGATTGCGTCCTCGTCCAGCGGGGAGGTGGTGCGCGGGTCGACGACCTCGACGGAGATGCCTTCCTGAGCCAGCTTGTCAGCCACGGTGATCGCGTGGTTGACCTGGGCTGCGAGGGCGACGATGGTGACGTCGGTACCGCGGCGCGGGTAGGAAGCAACACCGAACGGAATGGTGTAAGCCTCTTCGGGGACCTCGCCCTTCATGTCGTAGAGCGCCTTGTGCTCACAGAACAGAACCGGGTCGTCGTCACGAATCGACTCGAGCATCAGGCCGCGGGCGTCGTACGGGTTGGACGGAACGGCGACCTTCACACCTGCGGTGGAGGTGAAGAGGTGGTACGGGGAGTTGGAGTGCTGAGCAGCAGCACTTGCGCCAGAACCGATGATGCCGCGGACGACCAGCGGGGTGCGTGCCTTGCCGCCGAACATGTAGCGGAAGCGAGCAGCCTGGTTGTAGATCATGTCGTATGCGACGCCGAAGAAGTCCCAGAACATAAGCTCTGCAACCGGGCGCAGGCCGGTGACGGCTGCACCAGCAGCCATACCGAGAAGCGCGGATTCGGTGATCGGGGTGTCGATGACGCGGGAGTCACCGAACTCCTTCCAGACAGTTGCGGTCACGCCGAAGACGCCACCGAAGGACTCGAGCTCGGGGTCCGTGTTCTCTGCACCGTGTCCACCGCGGATGTCCTCACCGATGAGAACGACCTTCTCGTCCTCGCGCATGGCATCGACCATGCCAGCGCGAAGGGCTTCACGAAAACTCATTGTTGCCATAGTTATTCAAACCTTCGCTTAGTAAGAGACGTATACGTCGGTGGTTACTTCGGACGGGTCCGGCCACTTTGCTGCGCGGGCCTTCTTCACGGAGTCGTCGACAAGCTTCTTTGCGTCCTTGTCGATGGCGTCCAGCTCGTCGATGGAGATCTGCTTGCCGTGCTTGAGACGGAACACGGTCAGCGGGTCGGTCTCTTCCTTGAGCTTCTTGTGCTGCTCCGGGGTACGGAACAGGTAGGGGTCGCCCTCGAAGTGGCCGTAGAAACGGGTTGCGGTTGCCTCGATGGCGACCGGGCCGTGGCCGTCGCGGACCTTCTCAATGAGGTCCTTGGAGAGGGTGTAGACCTCTTCGAAGTCGGTGCCGTCAACCTTGTAGGCCGGCATGCCGAAGGACTCTGCACGGCGGGCGATGTCCTTGCCGCCGACCGCGTAGTCAGCGCCGGTTGCCTCGCCGAGGCCGTTGTTCTCGTAAACGAAGATGGCCGGCAGGTTCAGGACCACAGCCATGTTCATGGCCTCGAACACGAGACCCTGGTTGGAGCCACCGTCACCGGTGAAGGAGACGCCGACGCCGCCGTTGCCAAGGGTCTTGGCGGTCAGGGCAGCACCGATCATCAGCGGCGGGCCACCGCCGACGATGCCGTTGGCGCCGAGCATGCCGACAGAGAGGTCGGCGATGTGCATGGAGCCGGCCTTACCGTGGCAGAGGCCGTCTGCACGGCCGAAGATCTCGAGCATCATCTTCTCGATGTCGCAGCCCTTGGCGATGCAGTGGCCGTGTCCACGGTGGGTCGATGCGATGTAGTCACCGTCGTTGAGGTTCTCACAAACACCCACGGCGATAGCTTCCTCACCTGCGTAAAGGTGAATGAAGCCGGGGATATCGCCGGTCAGGTTCTCCTTGTGAAGACGGTCTTCGAACGCTCGAATCTGACTCATCTTTGTGTAAGCCTCGAGCAGCTGGTCTTTAGAAAGCGCCATTGCTTCTCCCTGTAATAGGTGAATAGATCTCCTAACGGAGACCTAATGGGGTCTCAGGACCGCCCTTCCATCCGACCATCAGTTCACCGAGTGCGCTCTTGGCCTGACAAAGACCGATCCGATGACTTGAGTTTAACGGAACCGCCGATTTTCCGCGTTGGTGATGGAATTCACGTTGGGGGTTGGTGCGGTGTGGAACGGAAGAAAGAAACCGGAGAATTTGTTCAACAACAGTGGTCATGGCGGTTCTCGAAAGCGGGGACACTGCCTTTGCGGCCCGTTGAGCGGTGATCAACTCGAAAGCGTGGGATATTGCACACCGTGAGTCGCCACAAAGAAGAGCCAAACACGATAAGAAAGTCAGAACACGTTCATAATGTTTCGAGCTGCGCCCCGGACTGTCTTGGAGTTCGGGGCGCAGCTACGTGTTTGTGGTGTTCAGCGCGGGGATGAGGGCGCTCGCGACGCGAACGCATTCTCTGCGTGCGGGCGTAGGGAGACGCCGCACAACCGACCTAGGACGACACCCGAGTCCGCCCGGAGGGTGCCCCCGACGCTCTATCCGAACATGCGGCGCAGATATTCCGAGCCGAATCTGCGCTGCGGATCCATCTCCTCGCGCAGGGCACAGAATTCGTCGAAGCGCGGGTACACCGCGAGGAGGTCGTCCCGCTGCATGGTGTGCATCTTGCCCCAGTGGGGTCGGCCGCCGGCGGCGCGCAAGATCGGCTCCAGGACAGGGAAGTAATCGTTGGGGTCCGTTGCCTTCGGCACGTGTACTGCGATGTACATCGACTCACGCCCCGTGGAGGTCGACAGCGCGACGTCGTCGGCGGCGGTGGAGCGCAGCTCGAGAGGGAAGGGGATCATCCAGCCGCGGCGGTCGATCTCGGCGCGGATCTCCTTGACGGTGTCCGGACCTGCTTCAAGGTCAACGGCGTACTCCATCTCGTGGAAGCGCACCCGGCGCGGGGTGGCAAAAACATCATGCGCGCGAGAGCGGTAGGACTTCGCGCCCATGGCCTTGACGGCCACACCGTTGAGGAACGGCGTGGTCGACGGAACTGTGCGCGCCAGGGCAAGCGCCGCGGCGAATACGCCGTTGCCCACCACCTCCTCCTCGATGGTGCGGGTCAGCCATGAACGCGATGGGGGCTCACCGTCCGGCGCGGGAGCTCCGGGCGCGAGGCGGGTGTTGTTCTTGATCATCGCGGTGTCCGTGTGGGGAAACCAGAACGCCTCAAAGTGATCGACGGCGCGGGTGCGCTCCTCCCAGGTGTCCAGGACGTCGTCGATGTTCGCGGTACTTTCCATGGCCAGCAGGTCGAAGGCATCGACGCACTGCATCTCTACCTCGACGACAATGCCAAGGGCGCCCAGCGAGACCGCGACCAGGCGCAGCATCTCCGGGTCGGTGTCGATGGAGTATTCGCGGAGGGTGCCGGTGGCGTCGATAAGCGAAAGCCCCGTGACCGTGCCGGCGAACCCGGTGAAGTCGATGCCTGTGCCATGCGTCGAGGTCGACACGGCGCCCGCCAGCGATTGGGCGTCGATGTCGCCCTGGTTGGCCAGCGCCAGGCCGAAGGGCGCGAGCAGTGTCGGGACGGCGTGGAGGCGGGTGCCGGCGAGGAAACGCACGCGTTTGCGCTCGCGGTCGACGCTGACCACGCCGGAGAGCTTGTCCAAGCTGAGCATGTTGCTCTCCCCAGCGGCGCAGGGGGTGAAAGAGTGCGCGCCACCAAAGGGGCGGATGCTGTGGCCCGCGGGCAGGCCCCGCACAAGCTCCGCGACCTCGGTCACCGTCGCGGGGTAGTGAAACGCGTCGGGGGTGGTGGTCACCGATCCCGACCAGTTGGTGAATGTCCGGTTCATCGCAGGGTCCATCCTTTCCCTCTGTAGGTGTCCCACATCGTGCTGGTGCCGTCCGGGTGGACGGCGGCCATGCGGTCGACGTGTTCGGTCATTTCCCCGGCCTTTGCGTGGCGGAACCACACGAGGTCACCGATTGCGAGTTCTCGCGCGGCATCGCCGTGCAACGGAGTCTGCACCTCACCGGGGCCCTCCGTGGCGGAGCAGCGCAGCCCGCGCGGGTACTCGGGGACGGGGGCGCGATCGACGGCCGGCGGGCCGGAGGCGATCCAGCCGCCGGAGTTCACCGTCACCCATCCGTCGGCCGGGATGCGCGTGACCTGGCAGGCGAAAAAGGCGGCCGGGACATGGTCGATGTCGGAGAATTGGTCGAAGATGACCGGGGTGTAGAACCCAGATCCGGCGGCGAGTTCGGTAAGTGAGCCGTCGAGGGCGCTGACATCGAGCGAGCCCGTGCCGCCGCCATTGACGAACTCGAGGTCGGCGACCTCGCGCACGGCGGCGACGCAGTCCGCGCGCCGAGGCGTGAGCTGGTTGACCGAGGCGCGCCGCAGCCAGCGCTTGACCACACCGACCGCGCCGGGTTCCGCGTCGGCCACGGAGGCGACCTGGCCCTCGTAACCCATCATGCCCACCAGGCGCAGCTGGGGCCGGCGCACGATGACGCGGGCGAGCGCGGCGGCCTGCTCGGGCGTGCGGATGGGGGAGCGCCGCGGTCCAATGACAGCGCCGGGCAGGTGCAGGGCGCAGTCGATGTCGATGGCGACGCGGACAGGCCCCGTGCTCTCGGCGCAGATGAGGTCGAGGTGCGCGGGGTCGTCGACCATCACGGTGATGGCCTCGCGCAGGCTGGAGTCGCCGGAGAGCTCCCGCAGCGCGGATCTATCAACGCTGGGGTAGGCGACCACGATGTCGTCGAATCCCTCGCGGGCAAGCCGGAGCGCTTCCGGCACGCTGTAGGCGAGGATCCCCGCGAAGCCGGGGTGCTCGAGCGCCCGGCGCAGGGCGGCGACGCTGCGCAGGGACTTCGAGGCGACGCGGATGGGCAGGCCGAGGGCCCGGTCGCGCATCCGTGCCGCGTTGTGGTCGAAGGCAGCCACGTCGATGGCGGCGCACGGGGAGGCAAGCTCACCGCTATCGATGAGTGCGGTGACTACCTCGCGCAACCGGGGCGAGGGAAGTGTGCATGCGGTCGACATGCGTACAGATTAGTAGCGCCTAACCTTTTTCGCGCGGGGTTTTCACTCGTTGTTGATCATCATGTACGCCACGCGCTGCATGTGGTTCCACAGCTGCTCGCGCGGTCCTGCAGGCAACTCGTCCGCGCTGAACTGGTTCAGGGAGGTCTCCATCATGTCGAGCCACCGCTGCGCCTCCGCCTTGCCAATGACGAAGGGGAAGTGGCGCTTGCGCAGCATCGGGCGCCCGCGTTCGGCCTGGAACGTGTGGGGCCCGCCCCAGTACTGCACCAAGAACCACCGCAGGCGGTCTTCGGCGCCCTCCCAGTCGTCGTCCGGGTACATCGGACCGAGCAGGTCGTCTACCTTGACCTGCTCGTAGAAGCCGTGGACGAGGCGGCGGAAGAAGTCCTCACCAAGCTGGTCGTAGAGGTTCGGTTGAGGCTGGTTCATCGGGTGGTCGCCTTGGCGTCGACAAGCTGGTTGCGCAGGGCACGCGCGACGCGGTCCTGACCTTCGGAGACGATGCGGCGCAGGCCGTGGGGCAAGTCCCCGCGGGCGAGCAGCTCGTCCGCTTTCGCCAGCGCGAGCTCATCGATGTCCCATGAGGGGTACAGGCTCTCCAGCGTCTGCTGCGCCATCTCATTGGTCAGCGTGTCCCACAGCTGCGGGGCGAGCGCGAAGTATTCGTCGGTCAGGCCCTCCAAGCCGCGGTCGTTGAAGGTCAGGCCCTCCGCCAAGTAGCGGGCCTCGAGGTTGGAGCGCTTCCCACCCGTGATCTCACTAAACGCCCATCGCTTATCGACGCTCGCCCGCGCCCGCAGCCGCGACAACGCGCCCTCGGAGGAGGGGTCGTCGATCTCATCGACAGCGGACATGTCGCGCGCGCCTGCGGAGACCAGCGCAGTGAGCGCCAGCCAACGCACCTCCTTGTTCTCGGAGTTTTCGGCCAGCTGCGCGAGGTAGGCGACTGACTCCTCGTTCGGGGTAAGACGCGCCAGCGCGCGGTCGAAGATGACCGCAGGCTCAGTACCGCGGAACGCCTCATTCAGCTGGTCCATGCCCTCGCCGCGCCACTGGGGGTCGACGTAGTTCTTGACCGCCAGCGTCGCTTGCGCAATGACGCGCTCTTGCACGGACGGCTGGTCCTCGGCCGGGGCGAAGCGGGCAACGAGGCGCACGAAGTCGCGGGCGGGTAGCTCGCCGCCGCGGGCGGCCTCCCACAGGCTTGACCAGCACAGGGTGCGCGCCAGCGGGTCGTCGATCGCGCCAAGGTTGTCGAGGGCGAAGCGCTGGTGCTCGGGTGTCAGGCCCATCAGGCAGTAGGTGAGGTCCTTGTCGTTGACAAGCGCGAGGTCGTGGGCGATGCCGGCGAACTCGGGGATCTCGGTGCGCGGGCCGGTGATGTCGACCTCGGTGGAGTGGGTGCGGGTCACGTGGCCGTCGATAAGCGAGTAAAGCCCGACGCCGACACGGTGCGTGCGCTGCACCTCGGAGTCTTGAATGACCGCGAAGGAGTTATCGGTGATGTCCGGGTAGAGGCGCGAGGCGCCGGTGGTGCGCAGCCACTGCTGCGACCAGTCGGACAGGTCGCGGCCGGATGCCTTTTCCAGTGCGCCGAGCAAGTCGGCGAAGGTGGCGTTGGCGAAGGCGTGGTTTTTGAAGTGCTGGCGCACGCCTGCGAAGAACTCCTCGCGGCCCACGTAAGCCTGCAGCTGCTTGAGCACGGACGCGCCCTTGGCGTAGGTGATGCCGTCGAAGTTCTGCTCCGCGGTTTCGATATCCGGCGCGTCCGCGGCAATCGGGTGCGTCGACGGCAACTGGTCCTGCGAGTAGGCCCACGCCTTCTCGACGGCCGCGAACGTCACCCAGGCGTTCGGGTACTCCCCGATGCCGGTCTGCGCGGTTGCGGCGGACCACGTGGCGAACGACTCGTTGAGCCACAGGTCGTCCCACCACTGCATGGTGACTAGGTCGCCGAACCACATGTGCGCCATCTCGTGGAGGATCGTGTCATTGCGCCGCTCCATGCGGTGCGGAGTCGGCTCGGAGGTGAACACGTACTCGTCGCGGAACGTCACTGCGCCGGCGTTTTCCATCGCGCCCATGTTGTACTCGGGGCAGAAGATCTGGTCGTACTTGCCAAAGGGGTAGGGCAGCCCGAAGTTGGCGTGGTAGAAGGCAAAGCCCTCCTTGGTCTGGCGGAATAGTCGCTCGGAGTCGAGGTGCTCGATGAGCGAGGCGCGGGCGAAAAGGCCCAGCGGAATACGGGTGTGCTCGTCCTCGTAGACATCGGTGACGGACTCGTACTCGCCCGCACACACCGCGACCAGGTAGGTCGACAGCGGGTAGTCGATCTCGCAGGTCCAGGTGTTGCCCTCGCGGGTGGCCGCTTCATTGAGGATCACGACGTACTTCTCTGGCGCGGTGACGGACACCGAGTAGGTGGCCTTCATGTCCGGTTGGTCGAAGCAGGCGAAGACTTTCATGGCCATCGCGGGCTCGAACTGGGTGTAGAGGTACTCCTTGTCGTCTGCCGGGTCGACGAATCGGTGTAGGCCTTCGCCGGTGCGGTTATAGGTAATGGTGGCGTCTACGACCAGTTCGTGGGCACCAGCGGTCAGGTGAAGGGCGCGGTCGGGGAGCTGCGCGCCGTCTAGGGTCGCGTTAAAAGAATCGGCGACGAGGTCGAAGAAGGTCTCGCCCTCGTGGGAGGTAAAGGTCACCGTTGTTCTCGACGAAAAGACGTCCGGGTTGGTGATGTCCAGCTCGATTGCGTAGTGGACATCGCGGATGAGCTGGGATCTTTCGTTCGCGTGCGCGCGGCTCAGGTTCGTCTTCATGGCGACCAATCTACTCGGGGCGAAATCTGTTTAGGGTGGGGGATATGACGACTACACAAAAGGTGACGTTCTGGTTCGACGTGTCGTGCCCGTTCTGCTGGCTGACTTCCCGCTGGATCAAAGAGGTGGAAAAGGTTCGAGACATCGAGGTCGAGTGGATACCGATGTCTCTGTCGGTGCTCAACGAGGGGGCGGACATTCCTGCCGACTACGCCCGCAAGATGGAGGCTAACTGGGGTCCTGCCCGCGTCTTTGCGAAGGTGAAGGAGGAACAGCCAGACAAGGTTGATGAGCTCTACACCGCGATGGGCACGATCGTTCACCCGGGAGGCAACGCCGGGAAAGAAGGGTATGGGGCGTACGACGACGTCATTGCGCAGGCGCTCGAGGAGGTTGGGCTGCCCGCTACGTATGCCGAGGTAGCGAATTCGGACGACGTGGATGACCTGTTGCGCGGATTCCACGCCACGGCCATGGACGCCGTTGGCAACGACGTGGGCACCCCGGTGGTCAAGCTCGGTGACACCGCATTTTTCGGCCCGGTCATCACCCGCGTGCCCGAAGGGGAAGAGGCCGGTGAGCTGTTCGACCACGCCGTGGGCCTGGCCAGCTTCCCCTACTTCTTCGAACTGAAGCGCTCACGCACGGAGTCTCCGCAAGTGTAAGGTGCAGAAAGTTTAGCATTTAGGGTTGAAGGTCGAAAAGGTGTGCGATATAGTAGGTGGTGTCTGAAAGGGAGATCGGGGGGTCTATGGAGACACGACACCACCAGTGCACCGACGGGGCGCGGCTGATCATCGAAGGTGAGTTCCTCATGTTTCACCGCTTCGCCGACTCGGCCGACGACATCATGACGTGCGACCTCGACGAGATCACCACGTCCATGATGGCGTGGACGCAGCGCGGCAAAACGTTCGTCGAAAACGGCATTTTCGGCTACGCCCGCCTCCGCAGCCTGCCCCGCCTCCGCGAGCTCCACTTCGACACCAAGCTTCTCGACGTCAGCAGGCTCGCCGCCATCAACCGCACGCTGTGCGTTCTGCCCGCAGACTTTCCCGAGCAGTCCTGGGCAGTCGTCGACGACGCTCTCGTAGCCATGTTTACCAAGCTCAAGCCGGGCGCATCACTGCCGAGCGTGTGGACCATCACCAACCGCCTGCGCCGCCTCATCGCACGCCTCGATGCGTCAGTGAACTTCGACCGGAAAAAGCGTGCCAGGCGCGAGGCGTCCTCCGCTCCCTCCGTGAACTTCTTCCCGGCCAACAGTGACGGGGAAGACCGCGCCGGGCTGACACTCATCACCGACAACGCCACGATGTCCTGCATCGAGGCTGCGGTGAAGGCCGCCGCCCGCGAGCACAAGCTCAGCTTTGCGGACACTCTGATCAAGCTCATCGCGGGCGAGATCTCCACATCGGTGCGCCCTGTGCTCAACCTCTATTCGCCCCGGCAGGCCGGCGCCCCGGTCTACTTCCCCGGATTCGGCTGGAGCACCGCCAGCGATTTGGAAACGCTGCACAGGCTTTTCGACGCCACCCCGCCCACCATTAACGACCTCGACGCCGCACGGTCGGCGCGGACGGAAAGCTACACCCCGACTAAGGCGATGGCAGACTACGTCCGGCTCCGCGACGGGACCTGCGTGTACCCCGGCTGCCACAAACCTGCCGAGGCCTGCCAGCTGGACCACCGAATACCCTTCGGCGACGGAGGTCCGACAACACCCGACAATCTGTTCTGTCTTTGCCAACATCACCACAACCTGAAAACCGATCGCCGCGGTTTCTACCTCCCGGACCCGTACACGGGGGAGACGGTGTGGCTTTTCGCGGATGGAACGTGGCTGATTTCCGAGGACAAGGGCATCCTCGGCGACATGACCCTGCCCGACAACCCGCGGTGGGCGACAACCGTGTCCAACAACTATTCGTCCTGGTCGCGCACCGCAAGGTTCAACGCCCAGTGCCACACGCTGTGCGACCGCTACGAGGAAGACGGAGATTACGAGGCCTGCATCGCCGGGATCCGCGCGCTGGAAGAGGAGTACAAACTGCACTTCGAGTTCACTCCGCTGCCGGAGGACACATCTTGGATCCCGCCGGAGCCTTACCTGGACGAGCCACCGTTCCCGGATCCGATCGACATGGTGGACGACGGCACTGTGCTGCCACTCGTGGCCTAAACTGATGGACATGCGTATTTACCTTGGAGCAGACCACGCCGGATTCGAGCGGAAGAACCAGATTGCGGAACACCTCAAGGCCCAGGGCCACGAGGTCTTTGACTGCGGCGCCCACGAGTACGACGCGGCCGACGACTACCCCGCGTTCTGTATCGCCGCCGCCGAGAAGACCGTCGCCGATCCGGGTTCGCTCGGCATAGTCCTGGGCGGTTCCGGCAACGGTGAGCAGATCGCCGCGAACAAGGTCAAGGGCGCGCGCTGCGCACTCGCCTGGTCCGAGGAGACCGCGCGCCTGGCTCGCGAGCACAACAACGCCCAGCTCATCGGCATCGGCGGCCGCATGCACACGGAGGAGGAGGCGCTGCGCATCGTCGACGCGTTCGTCGCTCAGCCGTGGAGCGAGGAGGATCGCCACCAGCGCCGCATCGATATTTTGTCCGCGTACGAGGAGACCGGCGTCGCGCCGAGCGTGTAACTACCAGCCGGCAAACGCCCGCTCGAGGCGCTGCGGCCCGTCCACTGCCCTCAGGCCGAGCAGTTCGCCGCGGGAACGCACGCTTGGCGACGTCAACGCGAGCGCCCGCGCCGACACCACCGATGTTGTGTCGGCAAGGATGAGGTGGCGGTCTGTCGCGCGTCGGTAGAACACATCCGCGTCCCCCAAAGCCCATGGTTGGGCGAGGGTGACGCGGATTCTTTCGTTTGCGGCCGTGCCTGACAGTACGCGCGGGTCGTGGGAGAACAGTGGCGCAACTTCGTCGACGTAGACGCGTGCGTCAATGGCCAGCCACGAGGCGATCACTGTTTCTGTCACGCCGGGGGCGTCGAAGGTGGGCACAGTGACGGCGACGTCGGCGGTGGGAAACACGACGCCGGCTGGGCGCGCGATGGGGTGCGTGATGCGCTGCGCCAGCGCAACGGTCTCCGCGTTTTTCGCCAGAGCTTCGCTCCACTCGGTCGCGTGCCGCTTGCCGAAGTCGGGGGCGGGGTGGAGGGCGATCGCGCGGGGCTCATGGACGAAGAGCGCCCCTGCGTTCCAGGCGCGCCACCCGAACTCCCAGTCTTCGCCGCCGTACCCGACGATGGAGGCGTCGAAGCCACCGATGTGGCGGAAGAAGTTAGCGGAGCAGGTCAAAGCAGCCGAGATGATGAAGCGCCACGAGGTGGAGTCGGCGCGGGAGAGGTGGTCGGTTCTGGTGTAGGCGTCGACAAGCCATGCGGGTTCGCGACGCTCCGGGCCGGTGAGTCGGCTGCCGACGACCACGGCGCGGCGGTTGCGCTGGATATGCGGCACGACGGCCGCGAGGTAGCCGGGCTCGGGGATGGTGTCGCCGTCGAGAAACGCAAGCACCTCACCGGATGCGGCGGCCGCGCCGAGGTTGCGCGCGGCGGCGGCGCGAAACCCCTGGTCGTCCTGGCGCACCGTGGTCACGCCCTCGATCGCGGGAGTGACGCTCGAGCCGTCGTCGGCGACGATGATCTCCACGGCGCCGTCGTAGCGTTGGGCGCGCACGGCGGCGACGACCTCGGCGAGGGCGGCGTGGTTGTTGTAGTGCGGGATGACCACGCTTACGTCAGGCCACATGCCGCCCACCTTTCTTTCCAGGCTGCGGCGACCTCTGGCCACCCGTAGCGCGGGGGTTCAACGGTCCGGGGCACAAACGTGTCGACGGCCTCGCGCCACTGCCCGTCGCTGACAAGCGTGATGCGTCCCGGCAGCCATTGGTCGATCTCGCGCGTGTAGGGCGAATCGCTGGCGAGCACGGTGCGCCCGGCGCCCAGCCACGTCATGAGCGAGCCGGAGGCGGAGTAGTGGCGGTGCGCGCAGACGGGGATCTCGGTGCGCGCGACCTCTAAGGCGAGTTGTTTGTCGCTGAGCCAGCCGGTGATCTCGGCGTGCGTGGCAAGGGAGTCCGCCCAGGCCTCGTGGCCGCGGGAGACGGAACCAAGGAAACGGAGGCGGTACTCCGTGCCGCGCAGTGCGGCGATGAGGTCCTCGTGGCCCTTGCCGGGGTAGAGGAACCCGAGGATGCCCACGGTGTAAGGAATCATATCGACCGCGGGCAGGTCGATCCGAGGGATGGGCAGCCGAATGATATCTACGTCGCCGTCGAAGAAGGATGCCTCGTGTGCGGAATTGACTACGGAGAGTGTGGCGGCGGCGGTGATGCGTCGATAAGCGGGGGCCCGGCGGGCGAAGCGCTCGGCGCCTTCCTGCGGCTGAGGCACGTCGTGCAGGCTCACGGAGAACGGGCGGGGGCCGAGGGTGGTGAGGAGGGCGTCCACGGCTGCGTCCGGAGTGGGGCCGAAGAGGTGGTCGGTGAAGGTGACGTGGATCGGGCCGTCCGGCAGCGGGCCACCGCGGACGATGTCTGCGCCCGTGTGGTGGGCGAGCGCGAGCGCGTAGGCGGTCACGCCGTGGTTGTCAGGGCCGACGATGAGGTGCTTCACGGCATCAGCCCCAGGTTGGCGATGCGCTCGGCGTGGCGTTCCAGGCCGTGGCGCACGAGCGCGGGGCGGCGGCGGTAGAACTCCATCTGGCTCTGCGCGATCTCGTCCTGGTTGATTGTGCCTACCCGGCGCTTGCGCCACTGGTCGCGGCCGGAGATGTGCACTCCGAGGGCGTCGGCCGCGGCGGTGTCGATGGGCGCGTCGAGCTCACCGAGCATCTCGTAATCTGGCAATGCCACGTCACCCGTCATGCCCAGCTCGGCGAGCACCGCACGGGCGAGCTCGGCGAGTGTTGCATTGTCCGGGTGGTTGATGGTGTGCCACACCGGGTGGGTTTCTAGGTGATCAGAGACGACAACCGTGCCGTGGTGGCGCTCGCGGGTGCGCATCTGCTCGACCGACATCGCGGCGGCGCGGCGCAGCACCGCGGGGGATGGTTGTGACTCAACGGGGGCGTCCACGTTTTGCGCGACGGCGGTGAGGATCCGCAGGTCGTGGTAGGGCACCACCGGCGGGTTGCGTGAGGGGTCGGCGGGGTCGCGAATGATTGCCTGGTACGGCATCAGTCCGTCGAAGCGCAGCACGGGTACGAGCACGTGGCGCGCGGTTGCCGGCAGCAGTTCGCGCAGTTGTGCGCTACCCACGGGCAGGCCGCGGTAGTCGGCGCGGATTGGCTGGGTAATCAGAACGTCCGTGCGGGAGATGAGGTCGCTGAACCAGCCCATGTCGTCACGGGTGAGTTCGTGGACGGGAGTGATCCGCTCGGACTCGAAAAGTCCGGTGGTCATGAGGAGGCGCCGGGTGGATTCTGCCTGGCAATTTCCGACGACAGTGAGGGTGGCCATGGGGCCAATCTAGCAACTGTGTGCACTCGAATGCGTTGGGGCTTATATTAGTGGGGTGGCAAACCCGACCTCCGCTCTGCGGGTTCTTTCCATTCCCGCTGAGCATCCGTACACACGTGCGGTTCGTCCTGATTCCGTCGTCTATCTTCCGGACCCGGATATCGACGGCAACTGGTGGCCCCACCCCGCCCTCGAGGCTCAGTTCTGGGCAGACGGCGCGGCAGACGTGGACGCCGTCCACATCCATTTCGGTTTCGAGCACCGCACGCCGGGGCAGATCGCGGAACTCGTCAGTGCGTTGCCGGTTCCGCTGGTGCTGACCGTGCACGACATCGACAACCCGCACCTAGCGGACCAAACCGACCACCATGTGCGCCTGCGCTTGCTTATCGACGCCGCCGCGGCCGTCATCACCCTCACCGACACCGCCGCAGACCGCCTCGCTGCCGAGTTCGGCGCGCGAAACGTACGGGTCGTGCCCCATCCGCGCGTGGTGAATCAATCGGTGCGCGCGACCCACGGCGGGGGAGCGGGCGTTTTTGTGAAGTCGCTGCGCGCCAACGTGGTGTCGGATCCGGACTTCTACGCGCGTATCGCCGCCGCCACCCCGCTGACTGTCTTCGTCCACGACGTCGACGCGACGCGCCCGCTGCGCGAGGCACTGGCCGGTGCGCCAGGTGTGGAGCTTCGTGTTCACGAACCCTTCGATGACGCGGAGCTGTACAGCGCCGTCGGCAGCCTCGACGTGTGCCTTCTTCCCTACACCCGCGGCACCCACTCCGGCTGGTTGGAAATGTGCCGTGACCTCGGCGTAACCGTGGCCGTGCCCAACATCGGCTGCTATGCCGGGCAGGCCGACACCAGCGAGGCCGTGGAGGTCTACGCCGTCGGGGACGCGGAGGGCGCTGCGGTGGGCGTCGATAAGCTGCGTGCCCGCGGCCCTCTCACCTTCGCAGGCGACAGGGACGCGCAACTCGCCGCGGTGCGCCGCGCCCACCAGGACATATACCGGGCGGCCCTGCGATGAGCCGGGCGCTGCGCGTCGCCTTCGTTGGACCGTCCCGTTACCCCGTGCGCGAGCCGTATGCGGGAGGCCTGGAGGCGTTTTGCCACACGACCGTGTCGGCGCTGCGCGACTGCGGTCACCACGTGGACTTCTACGCGGCGAAGGGCTCGGACGGCAACACCACGGACTTCGAGCTGCCCGGCGTGGACTGGGGGCGTGACGTGGTCTCTGCGACCGACACGTCCTACCCGGAGGGCGGCCGGGAGCGCGAGGACGCGGCGTTTGTCGCCCTGCGCCAGCTCCTGGTGCAGCGCGGCTACGACGTGGTGCACAACAACAGCCTCAACCCGTTCATGTTCGCCAGCGAGTTCTCTCCCGAGCCGCTTCCGATGGTCACTACGCTGCACACCCCTGAGCTTCCCGACCTCGCGTCCGCCATCCTCGCCGCCGGCGACAAGGCGGGCCGCTTCGTGGCGGTCAGCCCGGTCACCGCGGCGGACTGGCAGATCCCGCAACCGATCACGGTCATCCCCAACGGCGTCAACGGCTGCACCTGGCGCCCGGGACCCGGCGGCACGTCCGCGGTATGGTTCGGCCGCCTCGTTCCGGAAAAGGGCCCGCACCTGGCCATCGACGCCTGCCAGCTCCTCGGGCTGCCGCTCCTGCTCGCCGGACGCAAAGGCGACCACGCTTACTTCCAGGAGGAGATCGCCCCGCGGCTCGACGGCGAACGCGTGCGCTGGGTCGGCGAGCTATCCCACGCGGAGCTGCGCACCCTCGTCGGGCGATGCGCCGTGTCGCTGGCCACCCCGCGGTGGGAGGAGCCGTTCGGGCTTGTCGCCTTCGAATCCATGGCGTGCGGCACGCCCGTCGCCGCCTTCGACAGGGGAGGGTTGGGCGCATTGCTTTTCGACGCCCCCGCGGCACTCGCCGAGCCCGACGACGTCGTGTCCCTGGCCAAAGCCACCCACACCGCCCTGCACATCGAACGCGCCGCGGTGCGCGACTGGGTGGTCCGCAACTACAGCCTCGCGCGCACCGCTCGCCGCTACGCGCAGATTTACAAGGAGGTCGCCCAGCGATGACCGGACCCATCGGCATCTACGCCCACCACCACGGCGCGGGCCACATTCAGCGCTGCCGGGAGATCCAACGCGAGCTCGCGGCACTCGGTCACGAATCCGTGATCCTGTCCACCCAGCCGAGCGCCGACGTGGTGCTTGCCGATGACGCCGGCCACGGCCAGTCCGGCCGCGCCATGACCGCCGGTGGGAGTCTCCACTACGCCCCCTACGGCAACCAGGGTTTGAGAGATCGCTTCGCCGTGATCGCCGAGTGGATCGCCGCCAATAACCCGTCGGCGTTCTACGTTGACGTCTCCGTCGAGGTCGGGGTGTTCGTACGCCTGACCGGCGTGCCCGTGGTCACGCTCGCGATGCCCGGGCTGCGCGACGACGCTCCGCACCAGCTGGCCTACCGCCAAGCAGACGCCATCATTGCCGCGTGGCCGTCGTGGCTGCCGCTGCCAGAGCACCTCGCGGCCCACGAAGCGCGCGTGCACGCGGTGGGCGGCATCACCCGCCTGCGGCCGACCCCCGGGATCGAGCGCGACCCGAAGCACGTCGTCGTCATGGCCGGCAAGGGCGGCTCGACGTGGGGCGACGGTGACTGGGACGAAGTGGAAAAGCACTGCCCCGACTACCGTTTCACGTACCTAACCGGCGAGAATCGGGTGGACGATCCGGCGGACATCCTCGCCGGGGCAGGCGTGGCGGTCACCGCGGGCGGGCAAAACTCCATCGCGGACCTCGCGGTGACTCAAACCCCGGCGATTATTCTGCCGCAGCCGCGTCCGTTCATTGAGCAGAAGTTCTCCGCTCGCGTCCTGGGCGAGGCAGGGCTGGCGGTTGTCGCCGAGCACTTCCCGCCGGCGCACCAGTGGCCCGAGCTACTGCGCCGCGCGAGTGACTTGGACGCGGATTGGTCGCGATGGGAGACCGAGGGGGCGGGGCGCCGGGCTGCGGAGGTGATCTCCGCGGTGGCGACCAATCCCTCCCAAGCACCGACGGCCGTGCTCACGCTTGCCGACGCCTCCCGCGCCGCCCACCTGACCCACCAGGTCAACCTTATTCCCGAGGGCACCGACCACATCACCGCAGCGCTTGACGACGCCCCCGCGGTCGAGCGTGCCGTGCCCAAGAGCCACGTCGTGGCAGTGCCCCGCAATCTGGCGGCGGCGCGCAATCGCGCTGCCGAGGTTGCCATCGAGCGCGGCAACGACATCCTCATCTTCCTCGACGCCGACTGCGTCGCCTCCAACGAGCTGGTCAACCACTACACCGAGGCGCTGGCCCGCCACCCCGAGGCGGTCGTCGCGGGGCCGGTGACCTACCTGGGACAGGGGCAGCTGCGCACAACCTCTCCCGACCCACACCCCGCGCGCCCCAATCCGCCGGCGGGGACGATCGTGCCCGCTGAGAATTACAACCTGTTCTGGTCCTTGTCGTTCGCGGTGCGCGCGCAGACGTGGCAGCGCATTGTCGCCGCCTTCGGCGGTTTCGATGAGGGATTCACCGGCTACGGCGGGGAAGATACCGACTTTGCCCGCAACCTGGACAAGCACGGATTCGCGCTGTACTGGGTCGGCGGGGCCCACGCATACCACCAGTGGCACCCGGTGTCGTCGCCGCCGTGGGAACACCTGGACGACATCCTCGCCAACAGCGCTTACTTCCGGAAGAAGTGGGGCGACTACCCGATGGAGGGCTGGATCGCCGCTTTCGCGGAAGCAGGTGCCATCGAATACGTTGACGGCACCTGGCGGCGGACCGACTATTCCTGTTCGTAGTCGTCCGGGTGCGGTCCCTGGCGGCCGAACTCCTCCTCATCGAGGGAGATTATGGCGGCCACTTCATCCTGGCTGAGCTCGAAGCCGAACAGGTCGAGGTTTTCGCGCATCCGCTCCGGTGAGTTCGTCTTGGGGAAGACGATGACGTTGTTCTGCAGGTGCCAGCGCAGCACGACCTGGGCCGGAGTCACACCGTGGCGTTCGGCGGCGTCGGTGATCTCGGGGTAGTCGGCGAGGTCGTAGTACCCGCCGCCGAGCGGCGCCCATCCTTCGATGGCGGTGCCGTGGACGCGCATGGCGTCGATGTCCCTCCACCGCTGGAACAGCGGGTGAAGCTCCACCTGGTTGATGGCGGGGGTGACGTCGGTTTCGTTCTCCAGCTTCGCGATGTGCTCGAGCTGGAAGTTCGACACCCCAATGGACGTGGTCAGACCTTCGGCACGCAGGTCAATCATCGCTTTCCACGCGTCGAGATAGAGACCCTGGGCTGGGCGCGGCCAGTGGATGAGGTAGAGGTCAACGCGATCGAGACCGAGCGCCTCGAGCGAGGCGGCCAGCGCGCCAGGCGCATCGGAGTGGCGGTCGTTCCACAGCTTGGTGGTTACGTAGAGCTCGTCGCGCGGGATGCCGGACGCCGCGATGGCCCGGCCGACCGCTTCTTCGTTGCCGTAGATGTGGGCGGTGTCGAGATGGCGGTAGCCGAGCTCGAGCGCGGTCTCGACGAGGCGCTGCGCCTGGGCCGGGTCGACGCGGTGCAGGCCGTAACCGAGTTGGGGAATCGAGGTGGCGTCGTTAAGCGAGATGCGTGGAATCAAGGAGACGTAGTGTCCTAACGGTGCGAGACGGTGCCGGTGAGGCGCGCGAGCGGGGCGACGATCGCGGGGCGCGCGGCCCACCAGGCGAGGGCGATGGCGGCGAGCGCGGCCATGAAGAACCAGATGCCGGCCACGCTGTCGGAGTTCGTTGCGGCGAACATCGCGTTGAGGTTGCGCTGCAAGCCGGTGGAGACGACCAACAGGACGTGGACGACGATGAACACCAGGAAGAAGACCATGGTGGGGAAGTGGAGGCGGCGCGCCAGCGCAACCGGGAAAAACGTCCAGTTCTTCGGCCACCACGGGCTCATGCGCAGGCCGGACACGGCCGCGATGGGCGCGGCGATGAACACGACCGCAAAATACGAAAGCTCCTGCAGCGCGTTGTAGTGGACCCAGGGGTCCTCCGTCGGCCAATCGAGCGCGGCGTACTGCAGGCCCGCCGAGATAGCGTGCGGGATCGTCTCCCAGCTCGTCGGGACGATGCGCATCCACTGGCCGGTGGTAAACAGCAGGACGTAGAACACGGCGCCGAGGACGAGCCACGCCACGTCGAGCATCAGGTGCAACCACAGTGTCAGTGAGATCTTGCCGCGCGGGTTGCCCTTCGGGGTCCAGTAGGCCGCCGGGCGGCGCTCCCCGCGGACCTGGATTCCCGTTTTGACGATCAGCGTCATGAGGAACATGTTGAAAAAGTGCGCCCAGTTCAACCACGCGGGCAGGCCCACGGGGGCGTTCTCCGGCAGCGGCTGGAGGCCGTCGTAGGTGGCGACGAACTCGCTGCCCCACGTCGAAGACAGGACAAAGCGCGCCAGCAGCACGATCAAACCGAGGATGAACCCCAGGCTGACCAGACCGAACGCGACCTGGATGCCGGAGAACCGCGATGCGGCGGCGGCAGGTTCCGGGGCCGCGGGCGCTGGTGTTGGAGCTGCCTCGGGCGCGGGCACGGGCTGTGCGACCTCGCTAACCGCCTGCGGCGGCGCGGTGACGAGCACCTCTCCCGCGGGTGGGAAGGCGGCGCCGCCGGCGACGCGGGGTAGGCCGCGGCGCAGAGCAACGGAGACCTGACCCGGGGCGGGGGAGTCGGCTGGAGTTTGGGGGGCGAGCTCGGCGAAGGCGCCGGCCGGGGGCCACGAGTCGCCGCCCGCGACGCGGGGCAGACCACGGCGGAGGGGTACCTGCACTTTGGTTACACCTTTCGGGCGTTGATGTCGTCGATGAGCTGGGGCACAATGTCGAAGATGTCGCCGACGATGCCGAAATCGGCGATCTCGAAGATGGCGGCATCGGGATCGTTGTTGATCGCCACGATCACATCCGAGGTCTGCATGCCCACGAGGTGCTGGATCGCGCCGGAGATTCCCACGCCGATGTAGAGCTTGGGGCTGACCATCACGCCGGTCTGGCCGATCTGTGCTTCGTAGGCCACCTGGCCCTCATCGACCGCGGAGCGGGTGGCGCCGACGGCGGCATCGAGGGCGTCGGCAAGCCCGCCGACGAGTCCTTCGAAGGTGTCGGCGTCTCCAAGCGACACGCCGCCGGCGACGACGCGTTCGGCGGTCACCAGGTCAGGACGCGGCGAGGTGCGCTCGATCGGGGTCGCGGAGACAACCTTCGCTTCACGACGCCCGGAGGGCGCCACCGCGATCGTTTCCACGTGGGCGTCGGTCGCCGTAGCGCGCGCGTCGACGGAACCGGGGCGCAGCGTCACGACCGGCGCCGAGTGGGTTGCCGCAGCCACGGAGTTGAACGCCCCGCCGTAGTTGGAATGGTCGGTGACAACGCCCTCCGCGTCGCGGCGCAGGCCGGTGGCGTCCGTGAGCAGGGCGGCGCGGCGGCGCACGCTCAGCTTTGCCGCAGTATCGCGCCCGCGCACGGTGTGCGCGAAGACAATGGCGGCGGGGTAGAGGTGCTCGCAGGCGGCCTCGGTGGCGTCGATAAGCGAGGCGGGAGCCTCGGGCACGAGAACGCGTGACGCGCCCAGGGAGCCGAGCTCGGCGGCGTGATCGGCGGAGGTGGTGAGCACGACGGGCTCGCCGATGGCGCTGGCGGCGCCGATGAGTTCGGCGGCGGCGAGGTCGATGCCGTCACCCTCGTACGGGGTGTCGAGGACGACGAGTACGGGCTGGGAGGTCATGCGCGGCTCCTTGGGAGAAGGTCCTTGTCCTGCAAAAAGTCGACGAGTTTGGCGGCCGCCTGGGAGTTGCCGTCGATGATCTCACCGCGCTCGCGGGCGGGGCGGCGCTCAATGGAGACCATGATCGAGCGCGCGCGGTTCCAGTCCTCGGCGTCGATGGCGAGATCGGCCAGCGAGAGGGTGGTGAGCTCCTTCTTCTTCGCGGCCATCAGCCCCTTGAAGTTAGGAAAGCGCGCGTCCGGGAACTCGTCCGAGACCGCAACGACGGCGGGGAGCTCCGCCTCGAGCTCCACGGTGGCGCCGTCGCCGGCCTGGGTGGCGCGGACGGTGGAGCCGTCGAGGTCCATGGCGGTGAGGTTGGTCAGCGCGGGGTAATCGAGGATCTCACCGACGAGCGAGGCCATCACGCCGCCGCCACCGTCGGAGGAAGCCGCGCCGGTGACGACGAGGTCGTAGCCGTTTTTCGCCACGACCGCGGCAAGCGCCTCGGCAGTCAGGGTGAGATCGGCGCCGACGAGCGCGTCATCGGAGACAATGTAGGCGTCAGTCGCGCCCATCGCGATGGCCTTGCGGATACTTCCGGCCACGGACTCGGGCCCGACGCTGATGACGTCGACGACCGCGCCCTCGACACCCTCAGTAAGTCGCAGCGCCGCCTCGACGGCGCGCTCGCCGACCTCGTCGGCCACGACGTCACCGGTACGGTCGGTCAGTCCCGTCTCGAGACTCATCTCGGGGTCGCTGTAGGTATCCGGGACTTCCTTGAGTAGCACGGCTATGCGCATCGCGGCTCCTTTGCTGGCGGCTTGTGCTTTTCAACGCACCAACCCTACCGCGTCAACCACGCCCCACAGGTCTTGGCAGCCACGTTATTGGCAAAGCGGGAGTGGGGATTTCCGACAGCTCCGCTCACGATGCCGGCACGGCACCCGTTGAAGGTGAAACTGTCGATGGAGGGAATGCCTACGCATTACCGCGTGCAACTAAAGGTCGAAGCCGCCGAAATCGAAACCGTCGCCACCTCCAAAGTCGAAGAAGCCGCCCTCTCCGCCTCCCATGTCGCCCATGTCTCCCATATCTCCCATGTCGCCCATATCTCCAGCGCTGTCTCCGAAGTCACCCGCTGCAAACTCTTCGCTCGACGGGGTGCCAGCCATGCCTGCGAACATGGCCGAGTAGAACATCATCGAACTGGCGGCCCACATGCCGGTCATCATCGCCGGTGTCCACCACGCGGTGGAGTACCAGCCGGCGGGAACGGGGCGGCCGGCGACAGCTCCGCCTGGGTAGTAGTGCGGGGTGCGTTCGGATGCGTGTGGGGAGGCGGTGACCGTTGAGCCGTCCTCCTGCTCAACGGTGCGTTCCTCCGTGACACGGCCCGCGCGGCGCTGACCCTCCAGCTCCGGAAGCTGCGGACCTGTGGGCATGCCCATGAGCTCGCGCGCGGCGTTGACGTAGTGCAGGCCCTCAAGTGCGGATTCGCGGGCGAGCTGCGCCTGGCGCACGGTGCGCGCTTCAGTGAGCGCGGCGGAGGCTGCGTTGAAGCGTTCGCTTGCGTCGGCCATGGCCTGGGTGGATGCAGTGTCAGTGCCGGAGAGGTTTAAAACCTGCGAGCCGAGGCGGTCGGTCCAGCGTTTGGCATCTGCCATAGCGTCGTCAAAGCTGCTCTGGTTCAGCTGGTGCTGAGCGCCAGCGGCGCTTCGGTTCGTCACCAGGTACGCGGCGACACCGAGGGCGGCGACAATAATTACGAGAGTAAGCACGGTCACGTCGGGCCTTTCTTGTCGGGCTTTCGTACATGGTCAACGGTACGGACGTCGCAATGGTTCCGCCTGATCCGTGAGTTTGGAGGGTGGGACTTGGTTGCGCTAGACTTCGGCTCCAGTACCACCGAACCGGTACCTGGGAATGTCGTATAGTGGCTAATACCTCAGCCTTCCAAGCTGAAGACGCGGGTTCGATTCCCGTCATTCCCTCCAAGGTCATTCCGTATGTTGCGGCGTGATGGAACCTGCGGGTCATGACATAGGTCATGACACTTTCGTAGGCGAAGAATAACCCCCGTTACCAGTCACTGGAAGCGGGGGTCTTCACATGCCGGGGAATGCCCGCGTTGATAAGCATGTAGCGCGGCACCCTTTACCTGCGCTCTACCGCTAAGTCGGAGGAGATGAGGAAGCACCAGGTGCGGATTAAATAGTTCGCCCTGTGATTCGT